>CALGBV010000460.1 GCA_937884015.1 uncultured Bacteroidales bacterium | reverse complement strand
TGATACCAGGGGCCGGACCACCGCCAGCCAAGATAACTACTGAGTCTTTCATGCGATTAAGTATTTAGTAATTGTTATTGTGATTCAAAATAAAAAAGTTCAAAATTGTTCAAAAAGACCAAAATGAGATTCCCGCCTGCGCGGGAAATGCTTTGCATTCGACGTAGTCAATGACGGCCTCAAAAAAAGGCCGTCAAAGCGTCTAAGAATTCAATTGTCTAATTAATGTCAAAATATCAAAGAGTCTAATTGTCAAACAGTCAAAATGTCTAATCGTCTAATTGTCCACATGTCACTCGATTATGATTTCATCGCAGAACAACCACGCCTTGTCGCCAGCGCCGACATGCCAATCGGGGCAAACGCCCAGATTCTTTGCCACCATCTTGATATAGCGTGTTTCACATTCCGGACGCACTTCCATTTCCTGAACGTAGGAACCGAGTTCATCCTCAGGCAGCGTGTTTTTCACCTTGCCAACGCTCTTGAAATTCTTTCCGTCGTCAGAAACGAAATATTCAACTTCGGTCGGCATGAAAATCCAAGAATCCTGATCCTGGAAGAAACTGCCAGCCACACGGTTCACCCTTTGACTGAGACCCAAATCGATGGTTGCCACCAAGTCGACCCCATGATAGCCTTGCCAGCCGCCCGTGCGGAAATTCTGTCCGCCACGCAAACGGTCAATCAAAGCCTTGTCGCCGCCTGCCTCATACTGGTTGGAATAAGCATTTTCGACCGTTACGATGCGCTGCGCATCAATATAATGATAGTGCGCATCGACAGGTCTGCTCCAACGGCCATCCTGCAAAGCGGCAACCGTGATAACGGTGCTTTCCTTCACGTAGAAAGGCTCGGTGTAAAGCATGGCATTTTCATTCGGTGCCGTTTCATCCAAAGTGTAGTAAATCTGAACGCCTTCAATCGGATGGCTCATCGAGACCAAAAGGCTGTCGAAGAAGGTATCCGATTCGGCATTAATCGTCGGGACAATGACGATATTTTCAGCAGGAATACGCATCACCGGGCAGTTTTCAGGTTGCGTTGCCCATTGCGAATCAGGCTTGTCGGTCATGGTGAAAACCAATTCGCCGCCAGCAAACACTTCGTCGAAATAAATGTAACTGCGATCCAAAGCCTTGCCGTTGAGTTTCACCGACTTCACATAACGGTTGTGAATGTTAAGATTCTCGGCAAGAACCGTAAACTGCTTGCCGTTTTCGAGGCTCAAAGTCACGCGGTCGAAGCGCGGCACACCTAAAACGTAATAACCCGAACCAGGCGTAGCCGGATAGAAACCCATGGCACTGAACACAGCCCAAGCCGACATCTGGCCGCAGTCTTCGTTGCCCGAATAGCCGTCGCGCTCATCGGTATAGAAATCGTCCATCACCTGATTCACATACTTTTGCGTCATGGTCGGGCGACCGATGAAATTATACATGTACACCGTGTTGTGGCTCGGCTCGTTACCGTGGGCATATTGGCCAATCAAACCTGTGATGTCAGGTTGTACGCGACCCGAAAGCTCAACCGAAGTGGTGAACAATTCATCCAACTTCTTGCCGTAGGCCTCCATACCACCCATCATGTCGATGTGTGTGTTGACATCCTGCGGTGCAAAGAAACCATATTGATAGGAATTGGCTTCCGTCAAAGTGAAATTCACCTGACTTGGGTCGAAAGGATGCATGAAACCACCATTTCTGCGGCCTTGGAAGAATTGATTTTCAGGTAAAACTGAGAGGTTTCAGAATAGAACTTGGCGAAGTTGAAACCTGTATTAAACAAGTTAATGGAGTAATTGATACAACTGTTCAAACGATTCAAGTAAGTGGCAATAACGAACTTGTCGCTTATGTCGCTACAAAAGATAAATCTATCAAGGACAAAATAAT
>CALGBV010000459.1 GCA_937884015.1 uncultured Bacteroidales bacterium | reverse complement strand
CCGATTCCCCCTAATCGGGGGTCATCGGGTTCCGCATCTCCGATGCTCTGCCGGGCAAGAATCGAGCGGTTGCGAGATTCAGAGGCGGATAAAGTAAAGTTTTGTGGGTTTTGAATGTTTTGGTTTAAAAAACAAATTGGATGTTATTGTCAAAACATGTTGCGTTTTTACAGAATAAAGACGTGCTGCGGAGTTCTGCGGCACGTTTTTTTCCTTTTGGTTATGGTTGCGTGTCGAATTTTTTTATAATTTTGTGCGTTTTTACCTAACTTCTTGACTTCTTGAAAGAAAAGTTTTTTTAGATGTGATAATAATTAGAAAATAGTAATAATCAATTAAATAGTCAAACAAATGTTCAAAAGAATCAGATTAATCATGGCCCTCGTCTTTCTTGGGCTTTGCAGTGGAAGCCTGATGGCACAGACCATTTCGGGCTCCTACATGATCAGTTCGACGAATGAGTTCGGAACGCACTACCTGGCTTTCGACGGAACTTCATTGGCCGATGCAACCACATTCAACCCTGCAACCTGCATGTGGGATGTGGCAATTACAAACGGAACATGCACCGTTTCGATGGATGGCAATTACCTTACCATGAGCGGCAGCACCGTTGCCATTGGCACTCCTGCCACCACCTTCACCATCTCCGATGGCAAGCTGATGGCTGGCGGCAATTATCTCGTTTTTGACAATGAGTGGAAAGCAGTAAGCCCTACCGATTACCTTTGCACGGTTGCCAAACCGGCTGACTTAGCCCCCGAAATGGCTTACACAATATCCTTCACTTCCGGTGAAACAACACACTATTTGGCATATAACTCGACTTTAACTGCCATTCAGGATGTCACGGAATTTGATTCACAAACCTGCCTTTGGTATTATACAAGTGCCAATAAGTTGCACACCAATATAGTTAACGGAACAGTCAAGTATTTGAAAGTGCCAAATAATGATGGTAATTTAGGACTTGATGCTGAAGCTAACGTGACGGCATTATCTCAGGAAGGAAATATGTTCTATCGCCTGGACAATGCCAATAAGATTTACATTAGTTACATTACCAATGCTTGGAAAGCAAAGAAAACTGACAATTCCAATTCTGGCATCTTTGCCGAACAACCTGAATATGCTACGGCTATTATTAAGCCATATATTGTTACCTATAATGACGGAGCAACTACACATTATTTGGCACACAATAGTGGAAGCGTTAGCGACGCGACAAGCTTCGATGGCGAAACGTGCATCTGGTTTTATAATGTATTAACCGGCAAATTGGGCACCGATGTCCCTTCCAGTAGTTCGGTCTTATATTTACAAATTGCAGACAATAATGCTACATTAAAAAACAAAATAGGCGACGGTACTGTTTTAACCCAGGACGAATTAAATCATTGGTTCTATCAAAATGACAACAACGCTAATAATAGGATTTACCTTGTATATAATGGTAGCTGGAAAGGCAAAAAGGGTAATTCTACAAATTCAGGTACTTATTCCGAGGTTGAAATCTACACCATCACCGACGGCACACGCTATCTCCGTGTGAATGGCAATGCGCTTGAATATACCGCCACCGCTTCCAACTGGTTAGCCGAAGGCACAGCTATCACTGCAAAGACCCTGCACCAGGGCGACAACTACCTCACCTTGGGCACCACCCTCGGCAATTTGCCGGGCTTGGCTGCTACAGGCACAGCATTTGACCTTACGGACAACCATATTTATAATGGCACATACTATTTGGGCTACCGCAACATTTGGACAGGTAACGCATCTGCAACGGGTGCAGCAACGCTTACCGGACCTTCAAAGGCTTTTGTCTTTACTTTTGAAACGACAAAAAACAACGTGCATACCGAGCATTTCATGGTCATCAATAATAGCGGAAGCATTACGAATCAGAACCTATTTAACCCTAACACCTGTGTTTGGTTAGCTATTCCTTCCGGAACAGGTGGCTACTATATGTCCATGGCATCGGGCGGAAACATGTATTACCTCATGGGAAACGGAGCGACCCTCTCTACAACAACTTCAATTGCTTCGGCTACGGTTTTCAATATCAGCGGACATATCGTGAACTATCGTTCTACTAATAACAAGACATATTCGATAACCTGTAATAATGGGACTTGGGGGCTCAGTGAGAATGCAGCTCAGGCGGTTTATTTTGAATTGGAATCACATTACACCGATCCCGAGGAACCGACCGGTACCCCTTCCGTGTCCATTACAGTGCTGGATTCCATCTCCGGCAACTATTTCGAAACATCGGCCCATACCTTGGCTGACTTGGGAAGATATTATTTCCATGCTGATGTCGATGGCATGGCTTATCCAGGCTACATGACCTACAATATCTTGAACTCGCCTTATTCCATCAGAACCTATTATATGCTGGATGGAGAAACGGCTTGCATTACAGAACTGCCTATGCCAGGTACCAATCCGTACACTACATGGAGTTTGCAAAACTTAAATTCAGGAACAGCCCTGAGCCATTTGCACTATCCTACCTCAGGTTTCAACAATGACTTCCTCCTGAAGTATGGAACTTGGGGTGATTCCGACGTTGATGGTTGGGGTAGTGGAAATACGGATTATGTCAGAGGCGAGCCACAACAGGTAAAACTGAGCTACACCTTTAATTCTGCTGAAGCTTCATCAGGGTTAACCGCAGAAGTCATCCTTACCGTGAAAGCTCCAACTTGGAAGGATTATGTCATTTCTGCTCCTGTTGGGTTCCCGTATTATGATCCAAATGATAACACAAAACTTTTGATTCGTGATGAAAAAGACATGGCTTGGGTGATTTCCGTAGTAAATTATTTTAATGGCGCAACACAAGACAAATTTGCAGGAAAAACTATCTGCCTAACAAAAGATCTCGATTTGGGAGAATATCAATGGTGTCCATTTAGTGAACACGAAAATAGTTATTCTTTTCAAGGTAATTTTGACGGACGCGGCCACATCATTAAGAATTTAAGATGCTCGTTGTATGCTATTCCTGGCTCCGAAAAAGTCATTACAACACATTTGGCTGCTACACGTGGATTTATCGGAAACTATTATGAGGGAAGTAGTGGGATGATATTTGAAAACACATTCTTTGAAAATGTTGAAGTGGGTTGGCCGGGAGGGGATGAATTTCAAGGTCATACTGGCCACCATCTGATTGTAGGTGGTATAATTGCCGGAAGTGACGGTACCTTTACGGTCAAAAACTGCGGTATCTCAGGCCGTGTATTTATCGGAACAGAAGAAAAACCTAACACTAATGCAACTGCAGGTGCCATTACCGGTTACGTCAAAGGTGGCACTATCGAATCGTGCTACTCGGTGGCTGAAGTCGATGGCATCAATGTCGGTGGTCTTGTGGGATGCCTTGCTTCTGGTTCGGTGAAGAACTGCCTTGTCAATCCAATTATTAAGATTTATGGTGCACCTTCTAAGGGTGGTAATGATGCACCTACATTTAATGGTTACGCAGGCGGCATCGTCGGACAAAATGGTGCTACGATTGAGAACTGCTATGTCCGCTTGAGAGAAGGCTGTGCTGTTAATGAAGATTATTTCGGATTGATAGCAGGTCAGAATACCAGTACCATCAATTATTGCTACGTCCATAAAGACCACACCAATGTTGAAGGTGGCTCAGGAACCCATAGTTTGGTTGCTGATGGCACACAGCCTGCCAGCTACGGCCTCTACAACAACACCATACCTTATAAATATGAAGGCCTCAACAACACCTTGACAACGGTGTACGGTTCCACAACATACGCTCAGGTGGACCTGTCGCTTCTGGATGCCTTGAACAATTATGCAGGAACATCAACTAACGGCATTACCACCCGTTGGGCACGCACCACTTCCGACATCAACGAGGACTACCCTATCCTGCGCTTCGACGATTTCAACAACATCTTCTCAAAGCGTTTGGAAGGCCATCCTACCACTGGCGCCGATGGCCCAACCACTGAACTGCTCGACCCGTTCATGTATTACAAGCCGACTTTGCTAGAAGGTTTCGCTGCGGTAAATAATGATGAAAACACCAACGCAATCCTTAATTTCCCTTATGGCGGTATCATCGCCCTTTATAAGAATGAAGACATTACTGGAGAAGCCGTCAGTTACGACGAAGAAAAGGTTAAGTTCTACATCGATGAAGAAGCTTCGTTGCTTCACGATGCCCAAAGTCCATTGAAAGCCTACGTCGGCGTGACATTCCGCAATGCATTGCCAGGCGTACTCGACCACGGCACTCCATCCAACTGCTACTGGCACATGCTGAGCTCGCCGCTGGTGGCCAATTCTACCCCTGTTGGCATCGACTACGATGGTGATAACACGCAATATAACGCTTATCCTGTGGAAGATGACAACTTACCTGAATATGGTTGGTTAACCGAAGGCGACCTGACCGGCAACGGCTACTTTGCTGACGATACACCATACGATGCTTACGACTTCTACAGCTGGTACGAACCGGAATACCAATGGGTGAACTTCAAGCGCAATGGTCCTAGCCATTACCATGAAGATACCGATACAGGTGGCAACCATAACCATTTCAACTATAAGCCTGAAGTGGGTGGCAGCACCAATGTCAACGAAAGCCACCTCATCCCCGGCAAGGGCTATCTGATGGCCATCGACAAGCAGATGTTCCTCCAGACGCACGGCACGCTCAACCAAGGCGATGTTACTTATCCTATCACTTGCAGCGCAGCGCACATCCCTGGCTACAACTTCATCGGCAACCCTTATCACAGCTATTTGGATATTGAAGCGTTCTTCAATGAAAATGCAAATCAAATCTGGTCATCTTCAGCCTCATATCCTAGAAACTATATTTTGATGAATGGAAATGAATATATCACTTATGTTAAGGGCATTTCTGACTATGCTGCTGGCGCTCCAAGATACCTGAATATGCACCAGGGTTTCATCGTGATTGCCGATAAGAACGGCACAGTCACTTTCACCAATGACATGCGCACCAATGACGGCGAACCGAATTTCAGAGAGGCCAAGATCAACTATCCTTTGATTAACCTCCATGTCACCGACGAGAACGGCTACGGTGAAGTCGCAGTGGTCGAAGTTGGCCGTCCTGAACGCGGCGGCGCCCGCAAGGCCCACGAAATCAGCCGCGCCAACTGCATCCTCTATGCCCACCAAGGCGACGAGGACTACAGCGTCCTCTTCCTCGAAGAAGGCATCTCATCGACAGGCGTATGGTTCGAGCCATTCAACGATGGCCAGTTCACAATGAAATGGGACACGCACAACGGCACTTTCGACTATCTCCACCTCATCGATAATATCGCCGGTGTCGATATCGATTGCACAACGACCGACTCCTACACCTTCCAGTCAAGCACTTCCGACTACAAGTCGCGCTTCAAACTCGTGTTCAGCTACACGGGCGTTGAAGAGAACGTCAATGCCGAAGTCGAAACATTCGCATTCCAAAGCGGCGACAACCTCATCGTCAACGGTGAAGGGCGCCTCGAAATCATCGACATGAACGGCCGCCTCATCAGCGCTACCGAACTGTACGGCGCACAAAACGCCATCGCCATGCCGAATGTGGCTCAGGGCGTGTATTTGCTCCGCCAGATTAGCAACAACAATGTGAAAGTTCAGAAAATCGTGGTGAGATAAAATGGATGAAGGGTTAATGGTTATGGGTGACAGACGAAAACTGCAACCCATAACCCTTGCCCCGCAAGAAAGTAAAGTTGAATAAATAAACAAAAAATAAAATGAAGAAAATAGTATTGACTGCAGTTGCATCTTTGATGTTGGTCTTTTCGGCTAAAGCACAGGTGTTTGTCTTGGAAGAGGATGGAAACAATAGGGCTGGTACAAGTTCGGTTGAGTTCATTGTCCCAGACCACTTTGAAAACGACGACCAGACCCCAGGTGAGAATGGCGATGATCCTGTCCCACCTCATGCTCCTCTTGGCAGCGGCGTTATCGTGCTTGCCGGCCTGGGCGGTGCCTACCTGCTGGGCAAGAAAAGAAAGAAATGATTTTTTAAACATTTTTATTTACTGATGGAGAGGCGCATAAGCGTCTCTCTTTTTTTGGGACTTATTTACCTGTTGGCACAAACAAAAACAATAAAAACACTTTGC
>CALGBV010000458.1 GCA_937884015.1 uncultured Bacteroidales bacterium | reverse complement strand
AAGTTGCAAATACTATTTGTGCCATCAGGTATATAGTTTCCTTGAAAAATTGGCGTTGTGTCCTTTTTTTCAACTTATTTGAGCGCATTAATTGTCACTCACTAATATAGTTTTCGTATTTTTGTGCCCAAATTTTAAATCTCATGAAAAGATTATCTATTTTTCTTGCCATGATGTTCGTTGCACTCGTGGCAAATGCTCAGAAAATCGAGCACGTCTATCATTACAGCAATCCTATCGTAAATACCCAAAACGGGTATCAACAGATTGGTTTACAAGGATGTTCACCAATCAGCAATGTCGGTGAGCCTACACTTCCTTGGCAAAACGTCAGCCTGATGCTGCCGCAAAACATGGAATCCGCAAGCATCAGTGTTGAGTTTTCCGATTTCGTCGAAATGGAAGGCGAATACAACCTCTACCCTTACCAAAGACCACGTCCTTATTCCGAGACGAGAGAAATCCCTTTTGAGAAAAACGAAAACATCTACCGTTCTTCCGAAGTTTACCCATCGAGAACCAGCAGTGATGTCAACACGCAGTATCTCAATGGCGTAGGTTTCGCTTTCAGCGGATTTACCCCTGTCAGATACGTGCCTGCCACGGGCAAAGTGAGTTATGCCAAGACCGTGAAAGTCACCGTTGAATGTGAAGGCAGCCGTGCCGACCACAGCCGCAACCTTTGGCTGACACCTGAAAATCAGGCTGCAATTCTCCGTTTGGCGCAAAACGGATCAGTGTTGAACACTTACGAGAAACGCGGTCGCGAACTCAACGGCTATGACATGCTCATCATCACATCAGAAGAATGGATTGAACCTTTGGCTGAATACATTCAGTTGCAAACCAGCAGAGGCATCCGCACCCAAATCGTTAGCCTTGAAGAGATTTATGCTCAGATGGAAGGCCGTGACGAACCTGAAAAAATCCGCTATTACATCAAACAGGAATACGAAAACAACGGCATCAGCATGGTGAACCTTGCCGGTGACGTTTCCATTGTGCCTTTCCGTTACCTTTGGTGCTTTGCCCAGGAAGGTTACGAAGACCAGTTGCCGGCCGACATGTATTACGTTTGCCTTGATGGAACCCAGAACGATGACAATGACGACCGTTGGGGTGAAGTCGGTGAAGACGACCTTCTGCCAGAACTCAACATTGCCCGTCTGCCTTTCAACAACGAGAAGCAGTTCGAGACCATCATGCACAAGACCTTCAGCTACACGCTGAATCCTGTCCTTGGGGAGTTCACCTCTCCTATTCTCGGTGCCGAGCACCTCGGCGATGGCTATTACGGCAGCGACGATATGGAACGCCTCATCGGTGGCAGCAGCGACTACGACTACACCACCGTCGGTTATCCTGTTGATTACGATTTCAAGAAATACTACGCCACGAACAGCGTTAACTGGAGCGGTACAGATTTCAAAAATGTCATCCGCACCGGCGGTCAGTATGTTCACCATGTGGGTCACGCCAACGCCGATTATGTGGCTGGCTGGACCGGCAGCATGATGCCCGACAATTTCTTTGAAGGCAATGACGGTGTCAACCACAACTACATGATTTTCCACTCCCACGGCTGCATTTGCGGCGACTTCCCACACGCCTGCGTGCTTGAAAAGATGATTACCATTGAGACCGGTTTCGTCTGCACCTGCGGCAATTCACGCTATGGCTGGTATTCACCTTGGGGCGATGGCATGGCAGCCCACATCCACCGCGAATTGGTCGATGCTTTCTGCGGCGACCACCTTCAGTTCCTTTGCGAAGCCATGCGCGAAGCAAAAATCCAAACAGCGCCTTATGTCACAATGTATGGCGAAGAAGGCTGCTTCCGTTGGAACATCTACTGTCTCAACCAATTGGGCGATGTCGCTTTAACGCCTTGGTTTGAAGAGCCTTTCAACCCAGATGTAACTTACAGCAACGGCTTGTTAATCGGCACCGAAAGCACTACCGTCAACGTTATGCAGGATGGCAGTCCGCTCAACAATTTCCGTGTCAGCCTCTATCGTGGCGATGAACTTCTCGGCTTCGGTCTCACCAACGACGAAGGCAATGCAACCATGGTTTTCGACAGACCAATTGATGCCGTTGGCGAAATGCAACTCATCATCACGGGTCAGAGTGCATGGCCACAGGTTTTGGATGTCATGGGCTTTGAAGGCAGCGAACCTTACGTTTACGCCGATTTCAAGGAACTTGACAGAGAGCCAATCAGCGAAGAAAACTGCGGACTTAGCATCACGCTTCACAACATTAGCAACACGGCAGCCAACCATATCGAAACCACACTGAGCACCGATTGCGATTACATCACCATCACAAACGGAACAATGAGCCGTGACAATGTCGCCGCCATGAGCGATACCGACATCGACAATGCCTTCCAATTCACCATTGCCGACAATACGCCTGATTATACGAGAGTCGTCTTTGAAATTGCCTGCAACGATGGCAACGAAACCCACACGACACAAAGAGGTTTCCGCGTTTTTGCTCCGAACATTGAAATCACGGAAGTGGAATTCGACGACAGCCTCGGCAACGATGATGGCCTGATTGATGCCGGCGAAGAAATCATCCTTCACGTTAAAGGCATAAACAAAGGTCACGCAATGGCATCTGAAGTGATGCTTTCCGCCTTGTGCGAAGACAGCGAAATCCATATTGAAAACAGTTCATTGCCTATTGGCGATGTCGATATAAACGGCACGTTTGCCACCGACATTACCTTCACCAGCGATGAAGACATTATCGGAGGAACAGCCTACACAATCAATTTCCAGCTTACCACCGGTGCATACGAGATTCCTTACAATTACATTTTCTCAGTCGGCTATGCCCTCGAAAGTTTTGAAACCGGCGATTTTAGTTTCATGGGTTGGGATCTCGGCGGCGAGCAGCCTTGGTTTGTGACCAGTGAAGAGGCTTACGAAGGCGAATACAGTGTCCGTTCCGGCGCAATCGACGATGACGAAATCTCGAGCCTCATCCTTTATGCAAACACAAGCCTGGATGGTGATTTGAGTTTCCATTACAAGACCTCAACGGCCAGCCACGATTATCTTGTTCTTCTTATTGACGATGAAGTCATCAAGATTTGGGACAAGGAAAACGACTGGAAACTTTACAGCACCGAAATTAAGGCCGGCAGCCATGTCATTGAGTTCCGCTACGACAAGAGTCCTAATGGTGTTGGCGGCCAAGACTGCGTCTGGATTGACAACGTGATTTTCCCTCCAACCTTCATTGTGACCGATGTGGAAGAAACCACTTCCGAAAAGACAAACGGCGTTTACCCGAATCCTAACAATGGCAGCTTCACCATCAGCCTGGCTAATGAACATTCCGACATTGCCATTTACAACCAGCTCGGTCAATGTGTCAAGAGCCTCAGCAATGTTTCGGGTTATCAGGTCATTGAACTCGAAGATGCTCAAGGTTTGTATTTCGTTCAAATCCAGAACGGAGACCAAACCGAGACCCTGAAAATGATGGTTAAGTAAAATCTATCGGATACAAGCAAAAAGCCCGCCAGATGGCGGGCTTTTTTAGTTTTCATTCGGCAAACAGACTGTCAATCAAATCCTTGTAACGCTCTGCAATCACCTTGCGTCGGATTTTCAAACTCGGCGTCAACTCGCCCGATTCAATCGTCCATTCGTGGTCAAGCAGCTTGAAGCGTTTCACCTGTTCATAATCGCCAAAAAACTTATTGTAAGCATTGACTTCTTCGCGGAAACGGTTGATGACATTCTTATTTTCAACCATCTCGGCATTTGTGGTATAAGCCATGCCGTTTTCCTTGCACCATTGCTTCAGTTGATCAAAATTTGGAACAATCAATGCAGCGGCAAACTTCTGGTTTTCACCGACAACCATCATGCCATTGAACCAATTCGATTCAGCGAACTTGTTTTCAATCAATGCCGGAGAAATGTATTTTCCCATCGAGTCCTTGAAGATTTCCTTGATGCGTCCCGTAATCCTCAACATGCCATCTTCATCAAATTCGCCTCTGTCGCCAGTATGGAAATATCCATTATCATCAATCGCCGCCTTGGTCTGCTCTTCATTTTTATAATAGCCTTTCATTACCGACGAACCCTTGACAAGAATTTCGCCCGTTTCGTCATCAATCCTGACATCGAGATTGCTGCATGGCACACCTACGGTTCCTGCTTTCATCTTGCCCGTCACCAGACTGTTTGTGCAAACCACAGGCGAGGTTTCTGTCAGGCCGTAGCCTTCAACGATAGGCAAGCCCATAGCGGCAAAGGTCCTGACCAGACGCGGCTGAATGGATGCGCCACCAGAGATAATGAGCCGCATATTGCCTCCAAAAGCCTTCTTGACTTCCCGAAACACAAGACGGTCGGCCAAAGCCAATTTCCTCAAATACAGCCAACTGTTTTCACGGCCGGTTTCATCATATTGGTCAGCCAAAGCGAATGACCAATTGAATACCTTTTTCTTAACGCCTTTCAGTTTCTCACCTTTATGCATGATGGCAGCGTAGGCCTTTTCGATAACGCGAGGCACGGTTGAAAAATGCTCAGGCTTCACATCAGCGATGTCACGCATGATTGTCCCGATACTTTCAACATAATAGGTGGATACGCCAAGATACACATGGCTATATTGAACCGAACGCTCATAAATATGCGAAAGCGGCAAATAACTCACTGCCGTCTGCGTGTGGTCAATCGGATAATGCGGACTATAGAACTCAAAGTTAGTCAAGATGTTACGATGCGTCAGCATAACACCTTTGGGCGTTCCCATCGTTCCCGAAGTATAGATGATTGTGGCCACATCATCAGTCGTGATTTCCGCCTCAATCTCTTTCAAACGGACATCCAAGTCCATGTTTTCATTTCCGATTCTCAAAAGGTCATCAAACGATTGTAGTTCATCAACCGGATGCATGGAAAAGACATGTTCGATGCTTGGCTGACTTTCAATAAGATCCGCAATTTTTCTATAAATGGAACTGCCTTCAACAAAAATCACCTTAACCTCGGAGTGCTTCAGGATATAGGCATAATCATCATGGCTGATGGTAGAATAAATCGGTATTGTTATGGCCCCGACCTGCTGGATGGCAAAATCAACCATGTTCCATTGCGGACTATTGTTGGCGACCAACGCCACCCTATCGCCCTTGCTCACGCCAAGTTTGATGAAACCACGGCTAATGGCATCGGTCATGGCACAGAAAGTCTTGCCGTCATATTTTATCCACTCACCCTTTTCCTTGCCAGCAAAAAGGTTGTCTTTCCAACCGAATTTCTCGACATACCGCGGCAATAAGTCAAAAATCCTTGGCGGCATGTCCGTCAAAACATTTACTGGGGTTCCCTTGAAATCTTTCTTTATCATATTTCACAAAAAAGTTGGCAAAGATATGAAATTTTGTAGACAAAAAAATGTTCAAATCAAAGACACAAACTTTTTCTTGAAACAAAGCGGTGCTTTTATCAACGAAAAAAAGGTGACCTTCCGGCCACCTTTTAATATTCGGATTAAAATCCTTACAGCAAGTGACAGCTTACGGTCAAGCCAGCCATAACGATGGAAACCATGCTCATCAGTTTGATGAGGATGTTCAGAGACGGACCGGACGTGTCCTTGAATGGGTCGCCCACCGTGTCACCCACGACGGTAGCCTTGTGGCAATCGGAACCCTTGCCTCCGAAATTCCCTTCCTCCACATATTTCTTCGCGTTATCCAAAGCACCACCCGCATTGGCCATGAAGACAGCCAAAACGAAGCCTGTGCTCAATCCTCCGATCAACAAACCTAACACACCGCCGATGCCTAGAAGCACACCGGTCAGGATAGGAACGACGATCGCCAAGATGGAAGGCAACAACATCTCGTGTTGCGCACCCTTGGTGGAGATTTCCACGCAACGAGCATAGTCAGGAGTTCCTGTTCCCTCAAGGATGCCCTTGATGGTTTGGAATTGGCGACGAACCTCTTCCACCATCTTCTGAGCGGCGCGACCCACAGCGTTCATGGTCAATCCGCAGAAGAGGAATGCCATCATCGAACCGATGAAGACGCCTGCAAGGACTGCAGGGTTCATGAGGCTGACATTGAAGTGGTTGAGCACGTCAAGGATGCTTGCCTGAGCGGCGTCAACCTGAC
>CALGBV010000457.1 GCA_937884015.1 uncultured Bacteroidales bacterium | reverse complement strand
CAATGCTTTTCGCCCTCATCAGAGATGCGCTGAAAAACAAGAAACGCTGGGACGTTGAAGAGGAATCTATCCTTGGCATTTTCTCATTCAGCAAGTTCCTGATGTGGAACGACATTCACAATCACAGGAAGGAATTACTGGGAAACGACATCGTCAGAAGTCTTGTAAATCAGAAACTTGAATTCACTCCGGAAGCCATCGTTTCCGACTTGAAGGATGCCGACAAGACAGACAAGCCCGACAGTCTGTCACTGCCCGTTTCCGTAGATTCATCGCAGATGGCCGCCGTCATTGAAGCCGGCCGTGGTCATTCGTTTATTTTGTACGGCCCTCCGGGAACAGGCAAGTCACAAACCATCACCAATCTGATTTCCAATGCTTTGTTTAAAGGGAAACGAGTCTTGTTTGTCGCTGAAAAAATGGCCGCTTTAAGCGTGGTTGAGAACCGTCTTGAAAAAATCGGTTTGGCGCCGTTCTGCCTAGAAATGCACTCCAACAAGATCACCAAACGTCACGTCCTCGACCAACTCAAAAAGGCACTCAGCGTAACGCATATCGTCAAACCTGAAGAATATGCGCGCACTGCCGAACAACTTTACGAGCAAAGGATGAAACTGATTGCCTTCATGGAGGCATTGCATGACGCAAAAAGCAATGACGGCCTGTCGCTCTACGATTGCATTGTCCGTTACGGATCCATTGATGCTAAAGCACTTGACTTCGACACCAACGACAAAGAACTGAAGGAAAAATTCAGCATTAAGGAGATTGAAAACTACAACCATCTTTTGCACGACAGATATAATTCGGTCGTCAATTTGGTTGGCCAACCCTGCCAGCATCCGCTTAACGGACTCGAAATCAACGAATCAGACCTTGCCGACGTTGTGCGACTGACCACAGGGCTGAAGCAAGCCGCCGAAACGATTCAATTAGGCATTGACGACAAGGAAAAACTATCCACGGCCCTAGCAAAAAAGGACGAAATCACCCGCGATTGCAGCGAAGCCATTTTCAACGAAGACATCGATGCCTTGCATCAGGAATGGCGCTCCATCAAGGCAAAATGGTTCATTCCGCGTTTCTTCGGCAAGAAAAACTTCATCAAGAAACTGCGCAATTTCAATACTCTGATTGTTGAACAAGAAGTTGATTCGTTCTTATCAAAACTTTTGGATTACAACGCCTTACATTCTGAAATCAACAAAATCAACGAGGCCATTGCCAAATATTTTGAAATCAAGACGACTGAAGACACGCTTCCTTCGCAGAAAGTAATAAGCAATTGCATTGCGCGGCTTGATAACTGGTCGAAGCACACCAACCAAGCCCGCGACTGGTACCAATGGTGCGCCTACAAACGCGAACTGAAAGATGCCGGACTCGCCGTCGTAGCAAGGAAAATCGAAGAAACCGATATTCCGGCAGGAACCTTGCGCGACTCATTCTTCAAGGCAATGTTCAAGGGTCTTGCCGACGAAAAAATCGCACAGTCGCCTTTGCTCAGGACTTTTGAAGGCTCCATTTTCGACGAAACCGTGATGCGATACCAGAAACTCACCGAAGATTTCCAGATGCTCAGTCAAAAGGAACTTTACGCACGACTTGCCTCACAGATTCCTCACATCACAAAGAATGTTGACAACAGCAGCGAGATTGGTCTGCTCAACAGAAACATATCCAACGGCGGCCGCGGCCTATCGTTGCGCGACCTGATGGACCAGATTCCAACCCTCCTGCCCCGTCTCTGCCCCTGCATGTTGATGAGCCCGATGTCGGTGGCCCAATTCCTTGATTTATCGCAAGAGAAATTCGACTACGTCATCTTCGACGAAGCCTCGCAAATGCCTACAAGCGAAGCCGTTGGCGCCATCGCAAGAGGTAAGTCAGTCATCGTTGTGGGCGACCCGAAACAGATGCCGCCAACCAGTTTCTTCGTTTCGACCAGCGTCAGCGAAGACGAAGCAAGCATCGACGACATGGAAAGCATTCTTGAAGACTGCAGCACGCTGGGCATCCCGTCGCTGCAACTGAATTGGCACTACCGTTCGAGACACGAATCGCTGATTGCCTTCTCGAACAATGAATATTATGGCGGTGAACTCATCACCTTCCCTTCAACCGACGACCAAACCACAAAAGTGAAATACGTTCACGTCGACGGCGTTTACGACAAGGGCGGTCAAAGATCCAACAAGAAAGAAGCCGAGGCCATCGTGAAGGAAATCGCCAGACGGCTTGAAATGCCCGACCATGCCGGCAACAGCATCGGTGTCATCGCATTCAGCGTCGTG
>CALGBV010000456.1 GCA_937884015.1 uncultured Bacteroidales bacterium | reverse complement strand
CAAGTATGAGTTTTGGTTCAACTACATGAAGGCCTTGAAAGACAATGGTATTCCGCTGTTTTACATATCTTTGATTCTGAAACCGGACCAGTATTTCTTTCAATGGTATGGTGGCTGGTTCCGCAAACAATTGCAGAACGTGACGCATTTCTTCGTGCAGGACGAACTGACTGAAAAACTTTTACATTCCGTAGGAATCAAGAATACTACGGTCTGTGGCGACACCCGCTTCGACCGCGTGGCGGCTATTGCCCAGCAAGCCAAGCCTTTCCCTGAAATCGAGCGGTTTATCAATGGCCGGAAATGCATTATAGCCGGAAGTTCGTGGCAACCGGATGAAAAGCTTTTGGTGAACTGCATCCAGCGATTGCCCGACGATTACTGCTTTATCATGGCGCCACACGATATTTCCGATTCGCATATTGCGCAAATCAGGGGAATGTTAGGTTCAGATTATCAGCTTTATACCGAATTTGATGCCGAAAAGAAATGCAAGGTTTTGGTGCTGAACACCATTGGTATCTTGTCGCAGCTTTATCAATATGCGCATTTCGTTTATATTGGCGGTGGCTTTGGTGTCAACATTCACAACATTCAGGAGCCGGTTACTTTTGGCTGTCCGGTCATTTTTGGACCGAAGTACAAAAGCTTTAAGGAGGCTGTCGATTTGGCCAGTCTTGGTGGGGCATTCCCCATTTCTAATCAAATGGAATTGGATGCCGTTTTCGAGCGTCTGCTGAATGATGAAAGTTTCTATTGCCATGCTTCAAAGGTGTGCAAGGACTATGTAGAGGCGCAAATTGGAGCCACTTCTGCCATAATGGAAGGCTTCTCGCAACTTTTTTTTGAAGAAAAAGCATAAAAAATTTGTTATTTAATTTTTAATGCCTAATTTTGAAGTCTGTTTTCCATGTTGGAAATCAGCCTAATAATTACGCCTATGCAAAACTCTACTTCCGCCCCTCAGAATCCATTAATCGGCATCACGCATGGCGATTTCAATGGCACCAGTTACGAGATTGTTTTGAAAGCTTACGCCGATTTGCGTTTGCTGTCTGTCGTCACGCCGCTTTTGTATGGTCAGTCGAAGATTTTTTCCTATTACAAGAAGAATTTCGGCATGGAGGAATTCAACTATTCCTTGACCCGTGATGCGCGTCAGGCATGGAATCAGAAATTCAACATTCTGAACATCGTTGAGTACGAGTTGAAAATCGATCCGGGCGTTCCTTCCGAATTGTCGGGCGAAATGGCTGTGAAGTCGCTGAAAATGGCTTCCGATGATTTGCGCAACGGCTTTCTTGATGCCTTGGTGCTGACACCAGTAAATCCTTCGACAATGAAAACGGACAAATACGCTTTCAACAGCCAGATGGATTTCATCGCGTCGGCTTTGGAAACTGAAAACCCTTTGCTGATGGCAGTTTCCGACAGGTTGAAAATCGGTATGGCGACAAGTCATATCCCGTTGAGCAAAGTGCCGGCAATGATAAGCAAGGATTTTGTCTTAGGCAAACTGAAGGTTTTGTCGGATGCTTTGAAAAAGGATTTCGCCATTGATGCGCCAAAAATTGCCGTATTAGGCCTTAATCCTCATGCTGGCGAATTCGGCTTGTTTGGCGAGGAAGATGAAAAGGTCATCAAAGTGGCCGTTGACGAGGCGCGAAACAAAGGCCTGTATGCATTTGGGCCGTTTGCCGCCGATTCGTTCTTCTTGGGTGATGCCTGGAGCAAATATGATGCGGTGCTGGCCATGTATCACGACCAGGCCATGTTGCCTTTCAATTTGCTTTCGGTTGATGCGGGTGCTTATTATCTGGCCGGTTCTCAATTTGTCTGCACTGCTCCTGTTGCTGATTGCGATTTCGAACAATGCAATCAGAATGTGGCTTCACCTGATGCATTCCGCAAGGCTTTGTATTTGGCTTGCGATATTTTGAAGCATAGAAAAGGAGAATGATTGACACCGTAGAGATTCAAAATATTGCGTCTCTACAAGTTGATGGATTGTTGGTGGCGTGGCGCTTCGGCATGATGTTCGCCTCCGCTGGATGTTGAATGAATGAAATTCTGTCTCATTGAGTCTGTCGAAATGGCGATGTTACGGAGCTTCGACAAGCTCGGGAAACTATTCTGCGACCGACAACAATTCAACAATTAAACAACAAACAATTCAACGTCAACGAAAAAAGGAGACCTTTCGGCCTCCTTTTTGAGTTATGATAAGATGTTGTCGATTATTTCACGACGAACTTCTGTGTGCTTGAACCAGCCTGCAGGAAGTAGATGCCGCTGTTGAGGTTCGAAGCATCGAAGCTGTTGACGCCGATGTTGCCGTTGAATGAAGCAACCTTCTGGCCAACCATGTTGTAGATAACGACTTCTTCAGCACGGTTGAGGGTGACGTTCATCGTGCCGTTGACAGGGTTAGGATAGATGCTGATTTCGTTGTCGAGACCAACAACTTCTTCAACAGCCCATGTTTCGTCGTCGAGTCTGATCTTCACAGCACGGTATGTGTTGTCGGTTTCGTCTTGGTCTGATGGAGCATCATCGTTCTGGACGAAAGCGCCTGGATACATGTCGTTCTGATAGATGAAGTAAGCGTAGTAGCCTTCTGCATCTTCATAGACGTAAGGAACGAATTGTGGATAAACCATTTCATCCATTGTGTTCATGAAGTCGTTCAGCAAAACGCGAGGATCTTCCCAAGTGCGGCCACCATCGTAAGATGCGGTTCCGAGCAGTCTGCTGTAAGGATAGGCGTCTTCAGCCAGAGCAGGAGTCATGCTCATGTAAATGACATAGATGGCGCCTGTAACAGGATTTTGGAGCATGGTTGGCATACCGCAGGTACCTTGGTTGTATTTGCCGTGATCGCCGTCATGGTCATTCATAAACGTCCAGTCGATGTTTTCGAAATCAACACTGACCTCACCACCGTTATTTAACATTGGAGGGACATAGCCGCAGTATTCGTTGATTGGCCATTCATGTGTTGCATCTGAGAAGAACCATGAAGCGTAAACGTCCTGATAGAGGTACATGCTGTCCATGACGAAAGGTTCACCTGCTTGACCGGTAAAGCCTACGCACTTATAGTCGGCGCCAAGTGGCAAGGTTTCGTCCCAGTAAGCGACACCACCGATAGTTGGATAGTAGCCTGAACTGCCTGATGCAATGTCAGCTTCGGCAGAACCGTTTGTGCCGTTGAATTCGTAGGCAATGTGGAGGTTGTCGTCAGCATCGAAGAAAGCGTCAACCCAACGTGGGAAGAGGAATGCAAGCTGGTCTTCAGGGAATACCTGGTCAAAGCCTGGGTGGTTGTAGTAAACCACTTCGTCCCATGTTTCACCGTTGTCGTCTGAATAGATGACCTTACCATCGCACCAATTGCTGTTGATGACGGCAGCAACACGGTTTGGACGGCTGTAGTCGATAGGCAGGAAGTGAGCTTCGTTTGAGCTGAACAAAAGAGCGTGGTTGGCATTGATTGGTTCGAGCACAACGTTTTGCTTTGTACATTCTTCTCCTTTGAATTGGAAGTAAATCAGCGGTTCGTGAACGCCTTCAACATCGTTTTCGCTTGCAGTGGCAAGAACATGGATGATGTCGTGGTTGGCGCCAGAGGTTTGTACTACTGGCCAGCATGGACCGTATGTGTTGTCAAGATAAATTGGATCTTCCCATGTGCCGCCGTTGCGGAAATCCTCGTTGATATAGAGGGCGCAAGCTGTTGCAGTGTGAGCAGCAACGACAAGACCATTAGCGCCATAACGTGCGATGGTGCCGAAACCTGTCTTTTCGCTTTCAACACGGCCTTCTGAAGAGAACCATGAATCTGCTTCCGGATCGTACCAAGCGATGCCTGTACCACGGTCACTGAATGATGAATTGCTTGCGGTGGTCCAGCAAGCTGCTGCGAAACCGTCTTCCCAAACTACGGTCTGGTTTCTCATGCCGGCATTGGTCTGCCAGTCGTAAGTTGTGAAACCCAGTTCGATTTCTTCAGGAGCCAGCATGCTTCTGGTCTGGGCGGGAATGGTGTTTTGGTTGTTGTAGGTTTCGAGACCAGTCACCTTGATGGTCCTTTCAGCCTTTGGGGTTTGTCTTTCGACTCTGTTTTGAACTCTGTTTTGAGCCATGCCGCTTACTGCGAGACCCAAAATGAGTGCCATTGTAAATACTCTTCTCATGATTAGTAAGTTTTAAGTTAATAATAAGTGAATTGCTTTTTATCAAAATTTAATGCCGCAAATATAGTGTTTTTTTCAAAAAAATAGGATACTTTAAAAAAAAAGAGGCCCGAAAGCCTCTTTTTTATGTATGGTGAAATCCAATGGATTTATTTCACAACGAACTTCATGGTGTTTTCAAAACCATTAGCCTTGACGGTGACGAAGTAAATGCCGCTGTTGAGGCTGCTGATGTTGAGTGAAGGTGAGTTGATGCCTGTTGAAATGGTTCTGCTTTCTTCCATGACTCTCTGGCCGGTGATGTTGTAAACAGCGATGTTCATTTCAGAAGCCTGGGAAGCATTGATTTCAAGGTTCAGGACATCCTGGGCAGGATTTGGATAAACGCGCACGCTGGTCATTGGATTGACGGCTTCGTTGACGTTCCAGCCTTCCATGTCAGGGGTGAGTTTAACAGCCCAGATTACGTTGTCGGAGCAACCGCCTTGTGGGTCGTCGTCATCGAGAGCCAGTCCCAGTTCGTTATCGGCTGAATAGCCAACCCAGAATGAACCGTCGTAAGCATTGCAGCTGGCGAATGTAGGATAAGCTTCGTCAAGCATGTGCATGAAGTCTAATGACAGATGGTCGTAATCATCGAACCATGTGCCTTCGCTGTCTCTATAGGTAACATAAGCACCTCTGTAATAGAAGTTTACTTCTTCATTTGGTCTTCCTTCATCGAGGCATGAATAGATGATGGCCATATTGCCTTTATCATCGATTGAAATGCCTGGGGTTGTTGAAATGCCATAGTTTACGTAGGTGAAGTGACCATCCCAGTGTTCGGTGTAGTCAACCACGCCATCGCCGTTTTCATCAGGCCAGCCGAAGAGGTGGAGGTGCTGGTTGCCATCGGCTTCTGCCAAAGCTGCAAGACGTTCGTCCATCAAGGTGTTTGAAACACCGCCGGTGCCGTTGGTGTTGTCGAACTGAGCGTCGCCGCTCCATTCGCCGAACAGAGGAATGTCATGCCCGCCTTTTTCGTTCACATATTCTGAGTTCCAGTAAACGATGGCATCGGTGTAAGGCCAGTAGGTGATATAGCCGAAACCGCTTTCAGGAGCTGGAGCGAAACGGGTGAGGCCGAATGCAACGTGAACGGTACCGTTGTTATCAATGGCGATGCTCTGTGAGTTGTCGTTTGACCAGATGGAGTCAGTGTCGCTGGTGATTTCGGTCTGATACCAGTCGAGGCCGTGGTTGTAAGGGAAGTGGGTGACGATTTGCTTTTCCCAGGTTTCGCCGTTATCGTGTGAAATGATGTAGAACATCTCGTAGGTCATGCCGCCGAAGAGGATGGCGATGTTGTTGCCGTTTGAAGCCATGACATAGTCGTCAGCGCCGATGTTGTTGTAATACAAAGATTCGTCGACTTCCGGAGGAGTGACAGGTTCGCTCCAGGTGAGGCCACCGTCGGTCGAACGGCTGTACCAGTTGTGGTAAGCACTGTTGCCTT
>CALGBV010000455.1 GCA_937884015.1 uncultured Bacteroidales bacterium | reverse complement strand
CCAGCCGTCGCGCCATCCTTAGTATGTTTGAGCAGGGCTTCCACGAGGCAGTCGCTGCCAAAATCGAAACGCCCTGTCGAGCAGTTGATTGACATGACGAATGGCAGTCGACCATGATTATTGAGAACGCCCACCGAACCGTTGTCGAAGTGCGGCACTTCCCAACCTGTCTCGTAACCGTGGTCGCGGTGCAGCACCATGAACGCACCCGCATTGATGGCATTGATAATCTGTGCATCGGTGCCACCCGTCCAGCCACCCAACTCCGATGGATGCGCGGGCAGATAGCCCTGACCATCTGGGCCGAAATACGACACTATGGTCGGCGTGTTATAGGCCGCCGAAGACCACACCTCGTCGGGTGTTCCTTCCAGAATCTCGTTCACACGTACCGGTTCCTTGCCCTGCTTCCGCCAATAGCCGCCTACGACTTCGGCGCAAAGCTGGAACCACGATGAGGTCTGCCAGCAGCAGGCCGTAAGCGGACGGTGATAAAATGAACATTCCGTATTCGGATTTTGCTCATAGTCAATCTGTTTCTCGACCATCATTGCCAATTCATCGGCTGTCGAGGCCGGCAAGCGTGAGACGCAAATGTCTGGCAATTCGTCATAGTCCATACAGGAATAATAAAAGTCACTCACACACTGACCAATTTCGGGATGGCTAACGTAATACGACGGAATGTTGCAGCTAAGATCCGTGCCGTGGTCGGCGGCAAGGCAAATCGCAACAGGCGGAATATCCCAAGTCCAGACCTCATCATAAATCCATCCGCACAGTTCTTCGGCACTGCTCACACCAATTTCGTCCAAGCGTATCACTTCGGTCAGTATGCCTTGCTTCATGCGGAAATTCTTGAGTTGGTTGGCAATGGCGACATAATCATCATTATTCGGGACTATTATCAGGTATTCGCAACCCGTGGCCTTTTCATTCAGCCAGCTTTTCATTCGGGCGGCATAGTCGATTTTCGGCAAAACGTTGTAATTTACAATGTTCCGTTCCAGAATTGCATCCCAATAAGGAGAGCGAAGACGGTTTTCGCCAAAATTTTCCCCACCTTCAAAGTTCAGTTCCAATTCGATATTGCGGCAGACCTGCAACTGTCTCGTAATCGGGTTGAACTGCACTGGAAAAAGACTCAGCGCCACGACATCGACGCCGCGCAGGGCGAAAGGTTCGCTTACATCTACGTTTTGCAATGGATAGAATGCATTCACGGCATAAATCTCCGCATCCTTTTCATAGTCTGCATTGGCTTTTTCCAAGTCGGAAACAATGCCTAAGGATGGAGCAAGGTTCACATTCTCAAAGTTTTCCATTTCCATTCCAACAACATTCACGCTCACTTTTGCACCATGCGGCACGGCCACGAAACTGCTGATGCAGGGCACATTCGGCGCGCCTTTTTCGGCTGGCATTACGAAGCCCGCCATGCTGAAGGTCTGCATCTCCTCACCTTTATAATTAAAGGTAGTCATGGAGAAATCCTTTGTCTCGAAATGGATTTTCAGCCCTGTAGGGGTGCTTTCCGTTACCTGAATGCCGTTGGACTGAGCTGTCAGTGAATTAGGTTGACAAATAAAACCGGCAATTATGCCAATTAACAATACTAATTTTTTCATTTTCAATAGAGTTTAAATTTTCATCGGCAAAAATAAGAAAAATGAGGAATAATTTTCATTTCTAAAAAAATATCCATTAAATTTGCCGTCAGTTTTCACAAATCATATTTTTTACAAAATGAAAGTACAAGAATTAGTAGACAAACTGGGACTTAAAGTCCTGTCAGGAGCCAACGGGCTTGACCGCGAAATCGACGGTTGCTATATCTCCGACCTTTTGAGCGATGTGATGGGCAACGCCATGGAAGGCAACATTTGGATTACATTGCAGACCCACAAAAACGTGATGGCTGTCGCTTCACTGAAAGAATTGGCCTGCGTCATTCTGGTGAAAGACCTCGTTCCGAATGCCGAAACCATCGAGCAAAGCAACGATGACGGCCTGCCAGTGCTGCAAACCTCGCTGCCGACCTACGAAATCGCCGGATTAGTGTATAACCTGTTACATTAGACGATTGGACGATTGGACAATTAGACGATTGGACAATTAGACGATTAGACGATTGGACGATTAGACGATTGGACGATTGGACAATTAGACATTTTGACAATTAGACATTTTGACATTTTGACAATTTGACGAATCTAAAAAGTCAAAAAGTCCATAAGTCCACAAGTCTAAGAAGTCCACAAGTCCACAAGTCAAAGAAGTCCACAAGTCAAAAAAAAGCGAACATGGAACTGAAAGCATATAGGGCCGACCTGCACCTGCACACTGTACTTTCGCCGTGCGGCGACTTGTACATGAGTCCGAGTGCCATCATCGAGCAAGCCAAGAAGCTGCACCTCGATGTCATCGCCATTTGCGACCACAACACGACGCGGCAGGTCAAGGTGGCACAGAAAATCGGGCGCGACAACGGCATTCTGGTCATCGGCGGCGTTGAAATCACCACGCAGGAAGAAGCTCACGCCCTCGCTTACTTCGAGACCGATGAACAACTCGACAAGTTTCAGGAGTTCCTCGACGAGCACCTTCCACACATTCCGCTTGATGAGGACAAATTTGGTTATCAGCTTATCGTAGATGAAAACGAGGAAGTCGTTGGCGAAGAGGAATGGCTGCTTTGGTCGGCTCTGGACGCTGATTTGGACACGCTCTACGACAAGGTTCACGAAATCGGCGGTCTTTTCGTTCCGGCCCATGTCAACAAGCCTGCCAGCAGCCTGATGAGCCAGTTGGGCTTCATTCCGCCCGACCTCAAGGCCGATGCTCTGGAAATATCGAAGCACGTCAAGAAAGAGGATTTCCTGAAGAAATTCGCCTATCTGAAACGTTTCAATTTCACCAAAAGCAGCGATGCCCATTTCCTGCACATCATCGGCGAAGTGCATTGTGTGCTTTACATGTACGACAAGACTTTCGATGAGTTCCGCAAGACCCTTCACGGCGAAGAAGGGAGATATATTGACACTGAGCCGAAGGAAAAACTGCAATTGCTGTTTGGATAAAGAAATGAAAGATGCACATCCCCCATATAAAGACATCACAAATTCAGAGACTTTCACCAAAGCCGTTGAACTTCTGAATTATGAAATTGCCACCGCACAAGTCAAAGTCATGGCGGCGGCAAATGCTCAATTGCTGTTGCATTATTGGAAAATGGGACTTTACATTTTGGAAATACAGAAAAAGTCTGGTTGGGGCGCCAAAGTAATTAGCAAACTGTCCGATGCCATCAGAAAATCCAATCCAAACAAGAAAGGTTATTCTACTCGCAATCTGACCTACATGTGCCAATTTGCAAAGCTTTATCCGCTCAATATCATACAACTCTTAAGCGCCAGAGAAGCAGAGATGTCGATTCCCGACACAAAAGCAATCCTGCAAACAGCCAAAGAAATTGAAGAAATTGAATTTGCGCAGGAAGTTCCTGCGCAAATTGGAACCTCAACATCAATTACGCAGGAGGTTCCTGCGCAAATAGAAGAAATATTCCTCAAATCTCCTATTGCACGCACCAACTGGGCAAGTCATCAAGTGCTGATGGACAGCAAATTATCATTAGGAATCAGATTCTGGTACATGTTAGGATGCCCAAATTTCGGCTGGAGCAGCAACATCCTTGATTTACAAATAAAATCAGGTTTGTTTCAAAGACAGATTCTTGCTAAAAAAAACACCAACTTTCAGCGCACTTTACCAAAGCCTCAGAGTGATTTGGCCAATTATCTGCTCAAGGATCCATATATTTTCGACATAACGGAATCGCAAAAAGCCATGGACGAAAGAGATATTGAAAATCAATTGGTTACTCATGTCACAAATTATCTTTTGGAGATGGGAAATGGCTTTTCCTTTGTCGCAAGGCAAAAGCACTTTGAAATTGGAGGCGAAGATTTCTTTGCCGATTTAATTCTTTACAACATCAAGCTACACGCATACGTTGTCATCGAACTGAAAGCTCGTAAATTCAAGCCAGGCGATGCCGCCCAACTGAATTTCTATATGAATGTTGTAAACGACAAACTAAAAGGAGAAGGTGATAATGACACCATCGGCATCGTGTTGTGCCAAGGCAAAAGCGAAATCATGGCTGATTATGTATTAAAAGGATACAATCAACCTATTGGCATTAGCGACTATCAAATGAGCAAGGCCATACCAGAAGAACTAAAGAGCACACTTCCAACAATAGAAGATATTGAACGTGAACTATCCGAATTACAAACAGATAAAAAAATCACTTCATCAAAAGAAGAAAAATGAAAGAACTATCGCTCCACGTATATGACCTGATGGAAAACTCCACGGCGGCCAACTCGACCCTTGTGGAACTCACCGTGCGCGACAGCCTCAAGGACAACATCTATGCCTTCACCATCAAGGACAACGGCAAAGGCATGAGCCCGGAGTTTCTCGCCAAGGTCACCGACCCCTGGACCACCACGCGCAAGACGCGCAAAGTCGGCCTCGGGCTACCCCTTATTAAGATGAACACCGAAAACGCTGGCGGCGGCATGAAGATTGAAAGCACCGTCGGCGTGGGCACTACACTCAATTTCTGGTTCCAACATGACCACCTCGACCGTCCGCCCATGGGCGACTTGGCAGGTTCGCTCGTCATGCTCTTTTCGGCACACGAAGACATCCATTTCATCTACACCCACATCACTGATGACGGCGAATTTGTTTTCGACACCGACGAAATCAAGGAAGCCTTGGACGGAATGCCGATGAACGATGTCCACATCATGCAATACCTGAAGGAAATGATTCAGGAAAACCTAAAGGAAATCAATTATAACGACTAATATTTTATTTTAAACATTTGTAAACCAAATGACTATCAAACAAATTTCAGAACTCTTGGAAGCCAAGGTGCTTTGCGGCGCAGACCGTTTGGACGAAGAAAATGACATCGTCTTTGCATCCGATTTGATGAGCGAAGTGCTCACCATCGGCGACCACAGTCCTATCCTTTTGACCGGCCTCTGCAACATGCAGACCATACGCACTTGCGAAATGGGCAACTTGGACGTCATTGTGCTCGTGCGCAAGAAAAAAGCCACGGAGGAAATGATTGAGGAAGCGGAAGACGAAGGCATGGTCCTTATGGAATGTGATTATTCCATGTTTAAGGCATGTGGCATATTATTCGCTGCCGGCCTGAATCCAATTTACTAAGTATCAACTAAAAACAAAACATCATGCATTTCGAATACCAAGTTTACGAAGCGGACTTTGTGAATGCCGGAGCAGCCTCAAGCGCCATCAAGAAGACGCTGAAGCAGCTCAACATCAACCCGAGCATCATCAAGCGGGTTGTGGTGGCGCTATACGAAGCCGAGGTGAACGCCATAGCACATGCCTACGGCGGCACCATCTACGCCGACATTGAACCAGACAAAATCACGGTGAAAATCGTCGACACAGGTCCTGGCATCCCCGACATCGACTGGGCCATGCAGGAAGGCAACTCAACGGCTTCGCCCGAAGTCCGCGACATGGGATTCGGAGCCGGCATGGGTTTGCCAAACATAAAGAAAAACGTCGACAAGCTCAACGTAAGTTCCACCGTTGGCGTCGGGACGACCGTTGAAATGGAAGTCAACTTTGTTTGACGATTGGACGATTGGACAAACCAAGTTCAAAAGTCAATAATACTGCTATAACAATGAGATTCCCGTCCCCGCCTTCGCGAGGAGGACGGCGGGAATGACGGCCTCAAAACAAGGCCGTCTAAAGAGTACGCAAATCAACCTAAGCAAACAACAAATCACTATGGAAAAGACCCCTTTCTTTCACGCCTTATCAATCGATGAAGATGCTTGCATCGGCTGCTCGCATTGCATGAAATCGTGCCCTACCGAGGCCATCCGCGTCCGCGAGGGCAAAGCCGTCTTCATGCCCGACAAATGCGTCGACTGCGGCAACTGCTTCAAAGCCTGCCCGACACACGCCATTTACGTTGAACAAGACGACTTCGATTCCATCTTCAATTTCCCGTGCCGCGTTGCCATTGTCCCGGCCATTTTCATGGGACAGTTTCCAAACGACATCTCCGTTTCGCGCATCTACGGCATCTTGAAGGAAATCGGATTCACCCACGTGATTGAAGCCGAGTCGTCCATTCCGATTTATACCGCAGCCAAAAACAAATACGCCATCGAGCATCCCGACATCAGGCCGCTTATCTCGACATTCTGCCCGGCCATTGTGCGGCTGATTCAAGTCAAATTTCCAAGCCTTGTTGACAACCTCATTCCACTGAAAGCGCCTATCGACATCACGGCCAAGTACATCAGGCGGAAAATCAAGAAGGAATATGAATTGGACGACGACCAGATTGGCCTGTTCTACATCACGCCTTGCGCAGCGAAAATCGCTGCCGTAAAGGCTCCTGTGGGCGAAGAGAAATCGAGTGTTGACGGGGTCATCAACATGGATTCGCTCTACAACCGCGTCTATAAGAAAATCAAGGAACAAGGAAAGAAATTCAAGGAACAGAAACTGCCCATTTCTCAACTTTCGGCCGACAGCGTGCTGACCTCACTCACCAACGGTGAACGACGCCTCACCAACGTGCAGCACTCCTACGCCATTGATGAGATCGGCAACGTAACCGAATTTCTTGAAAAATTAGAAAACGATGAAATAGAAGACGTCGATTTCCTTGAACTCCGCGCCTGCGACCAAAGCTGCCCAGGCGGCATACTGACCTGCGACAACCGTTTCATCATGTGCGAACGTGTCTTTGAAAGAGGCCGCAAGATTGCCGACCGCGAGCGAAAGGGCGAACAGACCAAAGACCACGAAATGGAACAAGAACGCGTTTATTTGTCACGCGACCTTCACGTCGATCCTATCAAACCACGTTCCATGCTTGTCTTAGACGAAGACATTTCAAAGGCTTTGGAGAAAATGAAGAAAATCAACGAAATAAGGTCCATGCTTCCACAAACCGACTGCGGCATTTGCGGTGCGCCGACTTGCGACGCCTTGGCTCACGACATCGTTTGCCAACATGCCGAACTCACCGATTGCGTCTTCATTCAACGCAACCTTGAAGCCCGCGGCAACATGGACGTTGAAGAATCCCTGAAAATCATGGAAGTCATTTGGGGCGAAGAAAAGATGAACAACTATGTGAAGAAAAAATAGTCAAGACCTGTTTTTCTTCCGTTTTGCCAGCGTTTCAAGCAGCAAGACAAGACCTGCGCCCAACATGGCGAACACCACCGCAACAAGCAATTCCGACGAAAACGGCGGCCAGGAAAAGATGTATTCCGACACATCGGGATTAGCCGTTTTCCAAGGATAAACCACCGGCAGACTGCCCAACATGAAACCCGACAGCACCGACAAGGTCTCGTCGCGCCATTCCTTCATCAGCCACGAAAGCAAATGCGAAAACATGACAATGCTGACTACTGCGCCCAAGGCAAAAGGCAGCAAGGTTTTCAGGCCTTCGCCAAATGTAGTCCAATGCGTCAAGTTCGGAATCGCCTCAGTTACAATCAGTTCGTAATTTCCCATCAGCAGCATCAGATGAGAGCCTGAAATGCCCGGAACGACCATGCCCGTCGTGCCGATGATGCCGCAAAGGAAAAGATAGCCGAATGAATCGTTTGAAACGGGATTGGAACGAATCGACAGCAGAAAAGACACCGATGTTCCCAAAACCATGAGAAGCACCATTTTCAGGTTCACTTTTTCCAAAGTCTTCAGAATGTAAATCACCGAAGCCACAATCAAGCCGATGAAAAACGACCATGTGTAGACTTCGTGAGAGGAAAAGACGGATTTCAAAAATACTGCCGTCAGCACCATGCCGGCCAAAATGCCCAGCATCAAGACTGATAGGAATTTCAAATCGGTGCGTCTAGCAAATTCAGAGCGACGATGTTCAAACAGCAATTTGAAATTCTTATGATTCAGCGATTTGATTGAATTGACAAAACGTTCGAAAACGCCCAAAATCAGCGAGATGGTGCCACTCGACACGGGCAGCACATTTACCACGCCCATGCTGATGCCTTTTGAAAAGATAGAGATGATTTCAGAAATCTTCATGCTTCGCTAAACTCAATCTGCAAATATAACGCAAAAAAACGGATTTTGTTGCATGAGACTATAAGTCATTTCGATTTGCAATTGCTGCTGTTCGTAAAAACACGGACACAATCCTGCCTATTTGTCAGATTCCTCCGTTATTTCGTCTTCCTCCTTAGCGAAAGGAATTTGCGCTTTATTCATGACATACAAAGCATTTCCCTTTATGCTATATAATTCAGATTCAGTCACTAACACTTTTTCAAAATCAAGGGTTGCGACTTCACGGTCATTAGCATCAAACAACACGATTTTGTCCTGATGCTGAAAGAGCCTCAAACCGCCGTATTCGTCCTTATAGAAATACAAGTCATCCTCTTTGAATGTTCCTTTCGGCTGAAGTCTTTGGTCAAAAAGAACCACACCATTTTTATTATACATGCACAAGTCGGTAGTATCAATTGAGTTAAGACGGACAAATGCCGAGTCTCTTTTGACATAAATATCCGAATTGACAAAACCCATAAAGTTTTCTTCACCCGCTTTCAGGATATATTTTGCAATAAGGATGCAGTTAATCCTAAGGAATTTTGAAATC
>CALGBV010000454.1 GCA_937884015.1 uncultured Bacteroidales bacterium | reverse complement strand
CGAATGGATTGATGGCAAAGTGTTTTTATTGTTTTTGTTTGTGCCAACAGGTAAACAAGTGCCTTATTTTTTGGCAATTAAAATGTTTGTGCCACCAGGCAAACAAGTGTCCCCATAAAAAAGCAGGCGGCGCGATCGCACCGCCTGCATAGCAAAATGGAAAAACAACATACTTTATTTAATCACCACCGTGAAGCGCTCGGCGCTGTCAGATGGCGAAGCCATAAAGGTGTAGCTTGGCGTTGCCAGCAAGTCGATGTCGGCGCCCGTGAGCTTGTCGATGAGGCGGAGGCTGCCGATTGTGACATCCTTCATTTCGACCGACAAGGTGTAGTTGCCTTGCTTTTCAGCCTTGAAGTTGACAGGCATCTCCCCTGCCTTTGCGTTTGTGGCGACGACGGCATAACGTTTCTCGCCTTGCGGCATGTAGAGTTGGGTGTTGGCCTCGTCGAGCATGAACTTGTCGAGGCTCTTGCCTTCGCCGAAGCGGATGCTGGCGCGGTCGATGAGGCCGTTTTCAGCATTGCTGAGGTTGAGGTTGAGCATCGGGCTGCTGACCGGAACCGAAGCGTTGGTCGGTGTGAAGGTCACGCTGCTGTTGACGAAGATGGCTTCACCTGGGTTGACGTTGGTGTATGCCTCGCACAGGACGAGTTCCGAATGGTTGGCGTTCATCTTGTAATAGTCGCAGCTGACGGTGGCCACGGTGCCAAGCGGGTTGCCCACAAGACCCCAGCCTCTGATGCCGCTGACAACGACTTCTTCCTCAGCGTGGAAGTCGCCGGTGAAGCGTACGACGGTATTCTTTCCGTTAGCCACAAGGTAACCCTTGCCGTTCATGACAACGATTTCGTTGCTTTCGTCCTTGACATTGCACCATTCTTCGCCGCTTTCGCGGATGTTGAAGCCATAGAGGTCGAAGTCAGCGCCCTCAGGATCGTTGAGCAAGCCGTTGTTGACGGAAGGCGTGATGCTGTTGACCATAGGCGAAGCCACGAGATACCAGCCGCCGAAAGGTTCTCCGTCTCTTACGACTTCTTCCTCTTCGTAGGCCATGACAGGCAGCGCCATCACATGGTCGTTATCGATCAGGCGCGGGTAGGAACCTGGGACGGAATACCACACCTCGTTATCGAAGCCATAAGGAAGGATGCCAGAAGCGAAGTCCGAAGAAGGAGCGCCAATGACACCATCAGCAGCATAACGTTCGAAGCCGCTGCACATGTCGGTGTCGAAGTAGCAGTTGGTGATGGTGCCACCAAATATTCCACCGCAAATCGGGCCGCTTTCATAAATGCCGACAGCATTGCCGACAACACTGCCAACATTGAAGCAGTTTGCTATTTGACAATCCTCAACGATTGCACCGCAAATGCCGCCGACTAAGCTTCTGCCATAAACCGATGCAAGATTATAGCAGTTGTTGAAATAACTTTGAGAAGCCTGACCGCAAATGCCGCCAGCATAATTTTGACCCGTTGAGACCGCTGCAAGATTGACACATCCTGTGATTGATGTAGCCTCGACTTGTGCACAAATACCGCCGGCAAACGATGTTTCGCTATTGACTTCAACTTCAACCGCATTGACGCAATTTGAAATAGTGGCACCCATAGCTGCAGCACAAATACCAGCGCCAAACATGCCACTATTGACAGAGCCTTCAACGGTAAGGTTTTCAATAGTACCGCCAACAAGCAATCCAAACAAGCCTTGGATCGTACCTTCATCATTGTCGATATACAAAC
>CALGBV010000453.1 GCA_937884015.1 uncultured Bacteroidales bacterium | reverse complement strand
AAAGGTCGTAGGGCAAGACTTCAATAATAGAGTCGTTGCAGTCACATGCAAGGCCATACAGTGTCTTGTCGCCTGGCTTGGTAACGAAATTCTCAGGAATCTCGTTCTGGTGTTGTTTGTTGCCGCAAGCGCATAAAACAAGTACGGCTGCCGCAAGCATAAAAAATAACTTCGTCTTCATAAGTCGATATTTGGTGCAAAGTTACTGCAAATCGCAGAGAAAACAAAATAAAATAAGTAGTTTTTTTTTGGGGGGGCACCAGTAAAACCCTGTGTCAGGTGGGTAACATCATTCAAACGACTTGTTGCATACCTACGGCATGCGTGGGATTGGTGGGCTCTTACTAGGCATTGCATGCCTGGCTACATTGTCTTATGCCTACGGCATATAAAAATAGGGAAAGCCTGCCGTTAGGTAGGTAAGAATGTAGCCAGCCATCTTATAGCTGGTATATGGACGTGGTGAAATAGGCATGCCTTTAGGTATGCGACATTATACGCTCAAATTACACCCCGGGGTTCATAATCACGAGATATGGGTTATTTTTGATTTAGATATGGGGTTCAAGATGACGAAAGGTGGGTCTTGCTATATTGGTATCCTACCCAAGTTTTGGTGATGTGATTTTTTGTTAATAAAAAGCAACGGCGAAGCCAAAATAATCGTGGGCTCCGCCGTTTTGCATTTTTTAAGATGAATCAACTATTCACCTGTATCCAATTCATGCTCTTGTTTAGCATTATATAAGATAATACTTGCAACAGCCGTAATGTCTGCAACATCTATGCTGCCATCTTCGTTTACGTCGCATCTTGCTTTGTCCACTTCCACCGGTTTGCCGAGGATGACAGATGCCAAAGCCGTAATGTCCGCAACATCGACAACACCGTCAGCATTGACGTCGCCTTTCTTGTAAGTTTCAAATTCTTGAATGTTAACGAAATCCTTCCAAACTTCTGCATTGCGATACTTCTCAGCAGAGCCTTTCGGAACGTACAAAACGCATGAAGTTTTATCCACGCCATAAAAAACGTTTTCACCAAGTTCGATAGATTCCGGATTCTCTGCATGTACCTCAATGCTCATCAAAGAATAACACTCTGAAAAAGCATATCTGCCAATTGATTTTACTAAATCAGGAATCGTAAAGCTTGTTAAAGCAGCACAATGTTCAAAAGTAAAATCGCCGATTTCTGCTATCGAATCAGGCATAGTGATGTTGGACAAAAATTCACAGCCTTGGAAAATTGCATTACCGATTGATGTCACTGACTTAGGAATATAGATGGTTCTCAGGTTACCCTTATTGCTAAAGGCACCTGCGCCTATCGTTGTCAAATCAGAAGCAAATTTAATTACTCCTATACCATTTCGGTAGTCGTTGGCTATTAAATTTGAATTGAAAAATCCATAACTGGTAGTAACTGTCTTACCATCGGTCGATGTGTACCAAATCTCATCGTTTTCTGGGAAATACTCTTTGATGTGTACAAAGTTTTTCCATACTTCGGCATTATGATATTTCCTTACCATACTTCCTGGCACATACAGAATGCATGAGTTCATATCTACACCATTGAAGACATAATCATCGTCAGCCAGCGGAACAGGATTCGGATTCATCACAAAGATTTCCTTCAAACCAGTACAATTGTAGAAGGCAGATAAGTCAATCATTGTTATCGATTCAGGAAGAATGATGCTCTTCAAACCTGAACAACCATAGAAAGCTGTCTCTCCAATAGCTGTAACAGTACCAGGTATTACAGTGTTTTCACATCCGCGAATGAGCTTGTTTGTTGCTGTCTCAATAATGGCATTGCAGCCGGATGCTGAATTATAAACCTTGTTTCCAGCGTCAACCTCGATGCTTGTCACGGCTGAACAACCTGTGAAAACATTCTTGCCTATTGATGTCACAGAACTCGGGATGAGAATCTCTTCCAAAGCAGTACAATCGCTGAATGCACCAGAGCCAATTGTTGTTAACGTTTCAGGAAATTTAATGCTCGTCAATTTCGTGCGATTACTGAAAGCTGAATTTCCAATTTCAGTCAGCTCGCCATCGAATGTTATTAGGCCATGACCGTTTTTGTAAACATTTGACACAATGTTTACGTTGAAGTTTGTCACCATAGGAGTAACAACCTTGCCATCGCTTGACGTGTACCTGATCTCGTTGTCTTTAATACGTTCCTTTATGTTTACAAAGTCCTTCCAAACATCAGCATTGCGATACTTTTCAGCCGAGCCTTTTGGCACATACAAAATGCATTTGGTATTATCTACATTATAAAATACTTCTTGGCCAAGTTTGATGGATTTTGGATCCTCCACTTCAACCTTAATGCTTGCCAACTCCTTACAGTGTGCAAAAGCACTTGAGCCAATGTCTGTCACCGAATTAGGAATTGTAATGCTTGTAAAATGACACGATATGAAAGCATCTCGTCGAATTTCTGTCACTGAATTAGGAATTTTAATGCTCGTCAAACCGGAACAATAAGCGAATGAAGCTTCGCCAATTGTTGTCACCGAATTAGGTATTTCTATACTTTGCAATTTATTACAGTCATAAAAAGCTCTTTCGCCGATTGATGTCACCGGGGATTCAAATATGATTACTCCTCTTGCTGCATATTCATTTGATATTATTTTTGAGCCGAAAGCATAGTCGTTATAAGGTACTACAATCTTTCCATCGGTCGAGGTATATAAAATCTCATTATTTCCATGTACATCCTCTTTGATGTTGACAAAATTCTTCCATACTTCTGCATTACGATATTTCTCTACCGTACCTTCTGGCACATACAGAACGCACGAGTTCATATCTACTCCATAAAAGGCGATGCTGTCTTCAGCAAGCGGAGTAGGATTCGGGGTCATCACAATGATTTCCTTAAAACCTGTACAATTGTAGAAAGCGGACATACAAATCTTTGTTACCGATTCTGGTATAACAATACCCTTCATACTTGAACATCCATAGAAAGCACTCTGACCTATTGTAGTTACTGAAGCAGGTATTATCGTGTTCTGGCATCCAAGAACGAGTGTGTTCGTTGCGGTTTCAATAATGGCATTGCAGTTAGATGCTGAATTGTAAACCTTGTTTTCTGCGTCAACTTCTATGCTTGTCACGCTTGAACAACCCGAGAAAGCAGCATAGCCAATTGATGTCACGGAACTTGGGATTCTGATACTTTTCAAACCACTGCAGTTTTGGAAAGCAGCAGGTCCGAGTGTCGTCACAGATTTTGGAATATTGAATTCTGCCAAACCATTACATCCACCGAAAGCATTGTTACCTATTGTCGTCACCGTTTCAGGCAATGTGACACTCGTCAAAGCCGTGCGGCCATAGAATGCCACAGTTCCAATCTCAGTCAGATCGCCGTCGAATGTTATCACACCCCTGTCATTATTATATTCGTTGGAGACAATCCTCACGTTGAAGTTTGTTGCCACCATAGGTGTTACAACCTTTCTGTCGGTTGATGTGTACCATATCTCATCATTCGGTACGCTCTGTGCATTTGCCTGCATGGCAACGAAAGTAAAGATTGTCAGCAGAAGTGTCAGTCTTAACAGTTTTCTTTTCATAATTGTCGTAACTTTAAGTGAATATTATTTTCCTGATTATAAGCAAGACGTAGCATCATAAACCACACGAAATGGCTTCTGAATCAATGAAAGTAAAAAAACTCTCGGTGAAAATACACCTTTCCCGATAGGATGAATAGTTCTGGTAACTTCCATATACAAAATTCTTTCCTCCAGATAGGAACCCTGCAACTGGAAATCAAATGTTTTTTTGATAAAGTTGATTTATGAAAAGACGTGGGTTCTAAACTTTCCGCTTACCCAGGTCTCAGGCTCTGGTATTGCCTCCAATTCAAGGTAAGCAACAGTAAGCCCACGCCGAGATAAGTTATAGAACACCTTATTATATATACAACAATATAAAGGTAATAGGTATAACTACCCCTAAGTGGCCG
>CALGBV010000452.1 GCA_937884015.1 uncultured Bacteroidales bacterium | reverse complement strand
ACGATGCGTCCCATTACGTCGATGACCTGCAGGGTGGCGCGGCCTTCGTTGCTGACGATGATTTCACCGTTGCTGATGAAGGCGAAATTGCCCGCTGAGCCTGCCGAAGCGGCATCGCCGTTCACGCCAAAGACGAGTTTGAAGCGCGAAGCGTAGTCGTCGGTCTTGGCATCGAAAGTGTAGCTCGCTGAGCCTGTCGAAGCGGCGGCGGCCATCAAATCCACATCGTTTCCCGTCAGGTTGTCAACCAGATGCAGATAATTCAAATCCGCATTTTCCACATTCACCGTGATGGTGTAGCTGCCGTTCTTAGCCGCCTTGAAGTTGAGCGGCATTTCCGTACGGCCCGCTGAGCTTGTCGAAGCGCCGCTCGTTGAGCTTGTCGAAACGACCGCCAGTTCTTCCTTATTCTGATAGAAACAGATTTCGGAACCGTTGTCCTGCAAGCTGAATTTCGGCAGCGATTCGCCGTTCATGTTCAAGAAGGCGAGGTCGATGACCTTGCCGTCGGCCAGCAGCTCCACTCGGATGTCCTGCAAACTGCTCTTTTCGCCACGGGTCACGTTGGCGGTGCCGCTTGCCTGTGTGAAGGTGACGGTGGCATCGCTGTTGGCCGCCACGGCGAAGACGCCCGTGCAAGGTGCCAAAACTGGTTCGGCGACGACCTCAAGGTTGGTGCCGCTTGCGTTCATCTTGTAGAAATAGTTGCTGCTGCGCAGGCCGGTGCCCGAAATGGTGGCATTGCAAGGGTAGGGGTTGCCCACCAGGTTGAAGCCGGCAAATTCTGCATTTTCATCGTATGCCAATGTCTTGGTGTTAGTGTCGGCAAAACCTCCACGGAAAATGATTGTCGTGTTGTTCTTGTTGGCATAGAGGTAGCCGCTTTGGTTCTCGATGCCGAATGATTCGGCCTTGTAGTTGAGCCATTCGCGGCCTTGGCTGTCGCCTGCCTGGCTGAAGCGGTAAAGGTCGTAGTTTTCGGTTGGGGTGGTTGCCATTCCCGCTGGAAGCGATGTCGTTGTCACCGGCGACGAGACAAGATACCAGTTGCCTACGCTCGTGCCATAGCCTTCAATGTTTTTCTTAACGGTGATGTCGTTGCAAGCAACCGTTCCGTTGTTGACTAATTGCGCACCGTTTTCAAGGGTGATGAGGTCTGCGGTTAAGGTATATTCTTCGGCAATGGTGAGTGTCTTGTCTGCGGTTACAGCCACCATCCCAACTTCGGCATTAGCATCTAATTGGCAGTCGGCGTTGATGAACACAATTGGACTGTTTTGGGCTGGCACGGCGTTATCCTCCCAGTTGCTTGCAACAGTCCATGCGTTGCTGCTTGTGCTGCCGTTGAAGCGGTAGTCTTCCTTTTCGTATTCAATGAAAGTGTAATCAAGCCCTGCCCATGCGCTTTCGTATGAATCTGTTGTGTTTTTCGGAATGTAAACTTTGCCTGTGGCATCTGGAATTTCATGAAAAGCACCCATGTCAAGGATAGGCGGCGTGGTGGGTTTTGCAATGATTTGGGTGAATTGGGTGTTTTCGAAAGCACGTTCTCCTATGTTCCACACAGACGCACCAATGGTGAGCGTTCCGGTGAAGCCTGAGCAACCAGAAAAAGCATAACGTTCAATGTATCTCACGGAATTCGGAATGTTGAGCGAGCCGTTGAAGCCTGAGCAGTTATAAAAAGCCATACTTCCAACGCGTGTCACGGAATTCGGAATGTTGAGCGAGCCTTTGAAGCCTAAGCAGCCAGAGAAAGCAGAATATCCAATGCTTTCCAAGGCATTGCCGATAGTGAGCGAGCCGTTGAAGCCCGAACAGCCATAAAAAGCATAGTTTCCAATGCTTTCCACGGAATTCGGGATGGTGAGCGAACCAGTTAAGCCCGAACAACCATAAAAAGCATTTCTTTCAATGCTTGTCACGGTGTAGGTCGTGCCGTTGTGCTCGACGGTTCCGGGCAGTGTGATGTTACCTTTCGGTTGGGTTATGCCGTCCCATCCATTTCCATTGTCGCTAAGCGGTGCCACAAAACTCACCCAATGCTGAACTGTATCGATGATTCTATAGTAAAGTGTCTGACCGGTTTCGCAAATGGCAGTGAAATCGTAATTCCTGAAGAAGTTGGCCACAAGGTGACAGTCGCTATCTTGGGTGAAGGTGTAGGGGTTGTCGTCTGAAACCACCTCGCCATTTTCCGTCCAGTTGGTGAACCTGCAGTGTGGATTAGCTTCGGCTTTGACAATGACCTGGAGGTTATCGCAACTGGCATACCGTTCGACGTTTGCCGAGCCAAGATCCGGGTCCGCCGGTGCCACGGAGAGGTCATACAAGAATTCTCCCATTATTTTGTCGGATACTTCGTTCCAGCTGTCTTTGTAAACATCGACTTTGTCGCATTGCACGAAGATGCTTTGTAATGCTGACATATTATTAAAAGCATTAGCCCCCAAGGTAGGAGGTTGCGTGACAGGCATGGCAATGATATGAGTGAATCCGGAAGAATGAAAAGCCCACTCTCCGATTTGTGTTACAGAATTGCCGATGGTGAGCGAGTTGGTGAAGCCTGTACAGTCTTCAAAAGCAAAATTTCCAATGCTTGTCACGGAATTCGGGATGACGAACGAACCAGTGAAGCCCGAACAACCATTAAAAGCACGGCTCCCAATGCTTGTCACGGAATTCGGAATGACGAGCGAGCCGGTGAATTTGCATTGTGAAAAAGTTTCACTCTCAATGTTGGTCAGGAAATTGCTGATGGTGAGCGAACCGTTGAAGCCTGAACAATCTTGGAAGGCACTTCCTCCAATGCTTGTCACGGAATTCGGTATGGTGAGCGAGCCGGTGAGACCTGAACAGTCATAGAATGCATAGTCGCCGATTTCCGTAACGGAGTAGGTAGTCCTGTTGTGGCTGACGGTTTCGGACAGCGTGATGTCACCTTCCGGTTTTGTGACGCCTGCGCCGTTCCATCCGTTTTCGTTATCGCCAACTGGCGGCACAATACTTACCCAACGCTTTTCTTCATCAATGATTCTGTAGTAGAGCTTTTGGCCTGTCGGGCAAATGGCAGAGAAATCGTATTGGTCTGTGATGGCAAAGTTAGCCACGAGGTTGTGGTCGACGTTCAAAGAAAAGGTGTATGGATTCTCGGTTGAGACCTGCACGCCGTTTTTGGTCCAATTTATGAACTTATAGCCATCAATAGGCATGGCCAAAACGGTGACTTGCTGACTTTGGCAGGTGGCAGGCTGTGTTATGCTTGCTGTACCCATCTCCTGATTTGCCGATGCCACCGTGAGGTCGAATTGGATAAAGTCTTCTGCTATCATGTTATCGTCAAAATTGCTCCAGCTTGTTCCATAGGCTCCGCTCTTGCCGCAAGGCACGGTGATGGATTGCAATTCTGTCATGCCGTCAAAAACATTATTGCCCAAAGTAGGCGGCGTGTCCGGTTTGGCAATGATATGGGTGAAATTGCAATGCGCAAAAGCCTTTTCAGCCATGCTTGTCACGGAATTGCCAATGGTGAGTGAACCGGTGAATCCTGAACAGTATTCAAAAGCATAATTTCCAATACTTTCTACGGAATTGGGGATGTTGAGTGATCCGGTGAATCCTGAACAGTCATAAAATGCCGTTTCCCCAATGCTTGTCACGGCGTTGCCGATGGTGAGCGAGCCGTTGAAGCCTGAGCAATTATTAAAAGCTTGCCATCCAATGCTTGTTACGGAATTAGGGATGGTGAGCGATCCGGTGAAGCTTGAACAATTGACAAAAGCACAACTTCCAATGCTTTCCACGGAATTCGGGATGGTGAGCGAGCCGGTTAAGTGTGAACAGTCTGCAAAAGCACCCTCTCCAATGCTTGTCACGGAATTGGGGATAGTGAGCGTGCCGGTGAAGCCTGAACATTCATTAAAAGCCCATTTTCCAATGCTGGTCACGGAATTAGGGATGGTGAGCGAACCTGTTAAGTGTGAACAGCCATCAAAAGCACAAATTCCAATGCTTGTCACGGAATTCGGGATGGTGAGCGAGCCGGTGAAGTTAGGACAGAGCATGAAAGCATAGTCTCCAATGCTTTCCACGGCATTGCCGATGTTGAGCGAGCCGGTGAAGCCCGGACATTGTTCAAAAGCATATATTCCAATGCTTGTCACAGCATCGCCGATGGTGAGCGAGCCAGTGAAGCCTGAACAGCATCCAAAAGCATATTTTTCAATGCTGGTCACGGAATTAGGGATGACGAGCGAGCCTGTTAAGCCACTGCATTGGAAAAAAGCATATTTGCCGATTTCCTTCACGGTGTAGCTTGTGCCATTGTACTCGACGGTTTCGGGCAGGGTGATTGGACCTGTAGGCCTATCGTATCCGGTGTAGCATTCATAAAAGTCGTCGCTGTTTGGCGCCACAATGCTCACCCAGTTCCGCTCTGCATCGATGATTCTGTAATAGAGTGTCAGGCCGGTGGAATTGTCGGTGAAATCATATTGCTTAAGGAAGTTGGCCACAAGGTGGCGGTTGCTGGTCAAGGTGAAAGTGTAAGGGTTGTCGGTTGAGACCAGATTACCGTTTTCCGTCCAGCTAGCGAATATGCAGCTTGCGGCCGGTGTTGCGGTGACAATAGACCAACCGCTTGAACAGTCAGAATATTGTGTGATGCTTGCCGTGCCAAGCTCTGGATTGACCGATGCCACCGTGAGGTCATACTGGAAAGAACCTCCCGTTATTTTGTCGGCAAATTCGCGCCATCCTTCTTTAGTTTTATAGGCTTCGACCTTTCCGCAAGGCACGGTGATGGATTGCAATTCTGACATGCCAGAAAATGCATCAGTGTTCAAAGTAGGCGGTGTGGTGGGCTTAGCAATGATATGTGTGAAATTGGTATTAAAAAAAGCTTTTTCTCTCATGTCTGTCAAAGAACTGCTGAGGGTGAGCGTGCCGTTGAAGCCGGAACAATATGCAAAACCCCCAAATGCAATGCTTTCCACGGAATTGGGGATGGTGAGTGAGCCGGTGAAACCTGAACAGCCCCAAAAAGCATCTTCTTCAATTTTTGTCAAGGAACTGCTGAGGGTGAGCGTGCCGTTGAAGCCTGAGCAGTCAACAAAAGCCTGTTGTCCAATGCTTGTCACGGAATTAGGGATGGTGAGCGAGCCAGTGAAGCCTGAACATCCATAAAAAGCCCAATATCCAATGTTTGTCACGGAATTGGGAATGATGAGCGAGCCAGTTAAGTTTGTGCATCGCCTGAAAGCAGCATTTCCAATGTTTGTCACGGAATTGGGGATGGTGAGCGAGCCTGTTAAGTTTTTACATCTATAAAA
>CALGBV010000451.1 GCA_937884015.1 uncultured Bacteroidales bacterium | reverse complement strand
ATGAACTTGAACTGACGCGATTCGTCGAGGATTTCGGTACCAACAATATCCGACGGCATAAGGTCGGGAGTGAACTGGATACGGCTGAAACTCAAACCGAGCGCCTTACCAATGGTATTCACCAACAAGGTCTTAGCCAATCCCGGCACACCAACCAAAAGCACGTGGCCTTGGCAAAAAATGGAAAGAATCGTATTATGAATGATGTCGTGCTGACCAACGATGACCTTGCCGATTTCGCTGCGCAAGGCTTCGTATTTCGACACCAAGGCTTTTGCACCTTCTATATCTGAATTATACATGAGTTAAAGTGTTTCTGATTTTCGAAGTGGAAAGTGGAAAGTTGTGAAGTGGAAAACTATTTTTGTGCCCAATCGAAATTAAAATCGCAATCGGCGAAGTTTTCATCGATGCGGATGTAAGCCTTATTTGCCTTTTCGCGAATCCATTTTTCCCGAGCCTGCTGTTTTTTCTGTTCCAAAGCCCAACCTTGAATCAGGTTGTAGTCGTCGGTGAGGTTTGCCTTGTGCGCCTCAACCTTCTTTTTCACCATGACGATACGGTAAGCATCCTGGCTGTCCCTGGTATACATCGGGACCGGTTCGCTGAATTCGCCTTCTTCCAAACGACTGATGACAAAAGCAAGATTCTTAAATTCGGCATATTGCGGATATTGTTCCAATTCCTGCAAATCGGTCACGCCGATACGGTTGCCAGCCGTGGCAGGGTTTAGAATATAACCGCCATTGCTCTTCGTGTCGTCATCACTGAACTTCTTGCAAGCCTCGTCGAAAGTCATTTCGCCACTGTGAATCAATGTGGCAACGGAATCGAGTTCATTCTTTGCCTTTTCCAAAGCCTCGACCGGAACTTTTGCTGTCAACAGAATGTGACGGCAATTGACCATGTCGTCACGACGCTCAATAAGCTGAATGATATGGAAACCAAACTCAGTTTCAATGACTTCGGAGATTTCGCCATCTCTCAGATTGAAAGCAGCCGTTTCGAATGCCGGCGCAAACTCACCTTTGCCTACAAAACCAAGTTCACCGCCTTTTCTTGCCGAGCCTGGGTCTTCGGAATAAAGGATTGCCATAGTCGAGAAACTGCTTTCGCCCGACAAAATGCGCTTACGGATCTGATACAGGCGGTCTTTGACTTCAAGTTTTTCATCGATGCTGACCGGCGGACGCTTCACGATTTGCGCGATTTCGTACTCTGGGCTCACCATCGGAATGCTGTCTTGAGGCATACTTTTATAGAAAGATTTCACTTCAGAAGGCGTAACGACAACATTTTCAATAATTTTGTTCATCACTTGCTCTTGAAGCATCCTGTCCTTGACAATCGGACGAAGTTCATCCTTGATTTCTGGCAAGGTCTTACCCAAAACCGCTTCCATCTTTTCCTGAGAACCGAAGCCAGCCATATATTCGCCCATTCTGCGGGCCATTTCGGCATCAACCACATCATCCTCAACAGTCAAACTGTCCATTTCCGCCTGATTCAGCATCAGTTTCTGGAAAAGCAACGACTCCAAAATCTCACAATGCAACGACTGATAAGAACCCTCCGCGCCACCTTGCAAACGATATTGCATATACTGGTTTTCTACATCCGACTGCAAAATCACATTCTTGCCGACAACAGCGACAATCTTATCCACAACCTGCGACTGTTTCTGTGCAAAGACCTGCACCGAAAGCAAAGTCAACAGACATAAAACGACATTTCTTTTCATTATTTATCTTCTTTAGTTTCAATAATTTGCGCCGACGAACCCGTATACACTTCAAAAGCATGGTCCTTCGCGGCCTTTTCATATAATCTGGATTTCAACGCATCGAGCAGGTCTTTCTTGCGTTTCATCAAAATCATGCTCCTGATGTTTCCCCTTTCCATATCCAATGGCGAAATATCCTCCTCCATCAGATAATCCTCGAAACGCACCAAATAAGTGAAATCATCCTTGTCGAACATCACGAAACGGTTCTTTTTCAGGAAACTTTCCGTGTTGTAAATCTCTATCGGTATGATTTTCAGCAGTTCATCCAAACGGAGCCAGACATCGACATCCAAGTAACTCGATACGGCATAATAGGTGGCCATAATGTCAAGACGCTGCAACATCAAGGTATCCGAATCACGCATAATCTTTTGGAAATCAGACTTTTGCTCACAATCAGACTTCAAAATGACGTATGCTGCCCTGACCATAGTCTGACGCATTTGAAAATTCTCCTTATTTTGTTCGTAATAAGCCTCGATTTCTTCATCCGTAACAACGGTATCGAGCTTCTGCTCAGCGAGTTGCGTCTCGTAGGCATAAATCACCAAAGAGTTCTGGTATTCCTGAATTTGTTTGGAGAAATCGAGCTGTTCTTTCGGAAGGTTTTTCTCCGCCTGATGCAGAAGCAACTCACGGCGAATCCACGAATCGACAAAAGCGTTGACACGATTGAGGCTATCCACGATGTCCGTTCCAGGAGCCACAACCCCCACCAAGTCCGATTCATAAAGGTATTTGCCGTAGCACTCGGCCACGACAACACCTTGTGAATCATTCGACTTGAGGTTGCAACTCTGCAAGAAAAGCACGCAAACCAAGCCTATCAGCCAACGCGACTTTCTCATTGATAAAGTTTTCTAACCTTGTCAAGAACTTTCTCGTCAACCGAGACTGGGTATTTTGCACGCAAAGCCTCCAACCACTTGGCTTCCAGTTCCACCTGATAATCGGAGGTAACCAAACCCTTGGCTTCCTTCAAGGTCTTAGGTTCAGGATTGCGCCTTTCGATAATTGCCACAATCACAGCCGATTCATCAACCGTTGAATGGATTTCATTGATTGTACCTGCCTTCCATTCAGTTTGGTCGACATATTGGTTGTCGCCCATCTGATAGAAACCCTTGCGGACGAAAACATGCTGGATGGAATCGCGCTGAACGATTGGACGCAAGCTGTCCCATGGTGTGCCGGCATCAATCAAAGCCTTGATTTTCGGCAGCGACTCAGCACGCGTCACGGTGATGATGGCAGCCTGAACACGCTCATCCCACATGTACTTCGAGGCATGGCGGGCATGGAATTCCTGCAAACCCGTGGTGTCTTTCACAGCCTTGTCCCAGACTTCCCTTTCCATCAAGTCGAAGAGCAGAATGCCATCGTAATATTCCTGGACAAGATTCTTAAATTCAGGGTATCTTTCCTCCAGATGAGCATCGGCATAGTCCATCACCTTTTCGTTGGCGAAAGCATCATAAAGCTCGTAAGCGCAAGCCATAGGCGTACCGAACTTGCGAGGCTTCTGTTTCTCATTGATATAATTCACGAAATCAGCGACTTTTGTCGAATTTCCATCGATGGTGAACAATTCAGCTTTCATATCGGCAGCAGCAGCCGGAACATATTTTCCTGCCAGCAAAGTGCTGTCGACCGTAGCCAAAAATGCCTCAACATTGGCATCATTCTGCTTGAAATTGTATTCCTTTCTGACCTGTTTCAGCACAAGTTCTTCCGACTTCTTTGAGCGCATGTCCTTTTCAACGCGCTCGCTGATGGCCTGACTTTCCTTGTCAAAGCTGCCGATGCCCGTTTTGCCCAACAGCTTGATGATGTGATAGCCATAGCTTGTGCGGACTGGCTTAGCGATTTCGTTCACTTCCAAGCCCTTACACGTTTCAATAAACTCAGGGACAATGCGGCTGACCGTGAAGTTGCTCAAAGCACCGCCACGCGAAACCGTACCACGGTCATCAGTGTACTTGGTCACAAGTTCGTTCCAATTACTGCCATCTTTTGCCAATTCCTTATAGATATTATCAGCTTTCTGTTTCATTGCCGCTTCATCCTCCTTAGAAGCATCGAACGGAAGCTGCAAGAAGATATGGGCTGCCTGAATGGTTCCCATAGCATCTGTAACGCTCTGAACCTTAATGATATGATAGCCAAAATCGCTGCGGACTGGCATTGAAATTTCACCTTCTTTTGTGTTGTATGCACCTGTTTCAAAAGGATAAACCATATCGAAAACGGTAAAATAACCCAAATCGCCATGATTTCCCTTGCGGGCCGGTGAGTTTTCGGTAGCTTTCATGTCCTTTGCCGAAGGATCATCGGAATATTTCACGGCGAGGTTAGCGAAATCTTCACCCTTCATAGCCTTCTTGCGGATGTCCATGGCCTTGTTGTAAGCCTTCAAGGTATCTGACGGCAAGGCGTGTTTGTCACAGGTAATCAGGATGTGCGATGCGCGGATGTCCTTCAGCTTGCGCTGATAGGCTTCCTGAATCAGTTCGTCACTGACTTTTTCGTTGCTGAAATAAGGCTTAGCCAACTGCTTGCGGTAGCCTTCGAGTTCTTTCTTGAATTGTGCGCTCGTGTCGAGTTTCATCTCGTTGGCTTCCATCACTTTCATACGGAAATTGACGAAAAGGTCAAGATATTCATCTACCGTTTTCTTATCGACCACTTCGTTTTTGATGTTGTTCTTGGAATAGACATCGGTAAATTCCTTGACAGTTACCGGCTTATCGCCGATCGTCATCAGCACCTGATTATCGAGTTTCGATTGAGCATTGATGCTTAGCATTGGTAGCGAAAAGGCAGCCAAAGCAAACATTTTCAAAAAGTTACATTTTTTCATTTCAGATTTATTTTAATTTATTTTCTTTCAAATTGCGTCCTTTAAGGAAAACAAGCGGTAAAATTACACAAATTGTGCTTACCTTCGTCTAACTAAATGAAATAAACGACAAAAAGTGTATTTTATTGTAAGTAGATGAGCATATTAGTTACATAAAAGACGCAATGCTTCGACCCTTCGACAAGCTCAGGGAGCGAAACGCTGCAAGCTGATTTTCCGCTCATTGAGCCTGTCGAAATGAGTAGATGTAAAATATAGTTCATCCTGACCACTTACTTTTAATGAAAAAAGCCAGTCCCAAGACTGGCTTCTGATGTTTTCACCTTAGTTTTTAAAGGCTCCGTCGACCTCCAAGGCATCGGCAAGCACCGAAACCGTTCGGACATCAATCTTTTCGAGCACTGCCTTTGCCTGCTCGATTTGCGCCAGATGCACGATAACGCCATCGTCGGTGCGCTTCTCAATGAATGACAAAGCAGGATTTTTCTGAGCCAAAGGAAGGACCATATCAATAAGTTGTTTTCCGCTGTATGACAGATACAAATCGGAGCCGATGACCTTTTCGATTGTCAAATCGACGTGAAGCGGAACGAAACCCAGCTTATAGGTCACGCGGATTGTCTTGGGGCCAATAGCTTCAAAAGAGATTTTGTCGCCAACCTTAGTCTGGCTGGCAATAATGTTCTGCAATTCTGCAAAAGAAATTGATGCTTTCATAAATATGTCATTTTGTCAGTTGTCATTTCGTTTCAACCGCATCTTGCGTTTCCGGTCCGAACCATTTGTCGAGCTGTTCATCGACACGCATTTCCATTGCCGGAGTGATCAGATGCTGCACTTTCTTAGCGATGATGGCGATGGAAGCCACTTCATCGGCCCAGCCCAAAATATGATGACGCTTGGAAGAAATCAAATCTACAGGCAGTACTAAATAGGCCAAAGCTGCGCCAATTGTCAGTTTATCAGACCTTGGCGTGTTCGGATCGGTCATTACATAATAAAGTAACACGGCAGGGCGGGCTGCCACGCGACCGGCTTTCTTGGCATAGTCGCACACTTTGTCCCAAAGCAGGGAGATGTTGGTTGAATTGTTTTGCATAGTTTAGATTTTTGATTAACGATTCTGTCATGTCAATAATCGTTCCAAAATCATTTTTTCACAAAAACAACAAAAACACTCTCATATATCGCGTTCTATGGAACGTTTGCCGGTGTGAATCCGTAGCAATCTCAAGTTTCTTGGATTGCTCCAGATGTCACACCGTCAACCCTTTCGAGGATTCAATATATGAGAGAAAAAACATTCAAAACAAACTGATTCAAAAAAGCGGCAATCCTTCATCAATCAACAAGTTTGTTTTTATAGTTTTTTCTTTGCCGTCGGTCAAGCCAATAGGCTGTTGAAAAGATGAAAGTCAAAACGCCAAATCATATTTGAGCATTTTGACATTCATTTTTTCGACAAATTCGTGTACGAATTGACCGATGGCAAAATGTTTTTCCTGTTTTTGTATCAACAACTCCATTATCATAAAAAACGCCTGTCGCAAAACGGCAGGCGTTGTATGGAATCCGATTCCGAATCAGCTTCTCTTGCTGTAGTTTGGAGCTTCCTGGGTGATGGTGACATCGTGCGGATGGCTTTCCAGAATGCCAGAGTTGGTGATGCGGACGAACTTGGCTTTCTTCAGTTCGTCGATGGTGTGCGAGCCAGTGTAACCCATACCTGAGCGCAAGCCACCGACCATCTGATAGACCACCTCGGCTAAAGTGCCTTTGTAAGGGACACGGCCTGCAATGCCTTCCGGAACCAGTTTCTTGACATCTTCAACCGAATCCTGGAAATAACGGTCCTTCGATCCGCACTGCATGGCTTCAAGAGAACCCATTCCTCTATATGTCTTGAACTTACGGCCTTCGTAAATGATAGTGTCGCCTGGCGATTCATCGACACCGGCAAAGAGCGAACCAGCCATGATGGAAGATGCACCGGCTG
>CALGBV010000450.1 GCA_937884015.1 uncultured Bacteroidales bacterium | reverse complement strand
AAGAAAGTCAAAACATAACTATAAAATAAAGTATCAGCAAAATTATTCATTGATAAAAATTTAATAATTCGTTTTTATGTTTTTTTAAATAACTTTTAAAAGTGGGAGTTTCTTCAAAATAATCTTTAACATTAACTACATGCGCATAATATTCTGTTTTTGCAAGAGCTTTTCCTTCATTTTCAAAATTTGTGTTTATTTCTATTTCATCAGCATTATCTTTGTTTTCACCATATCTTGGGAAATTTATATCGATATTTTCAGCTAATTTCCTATCTTTGGATTTAATTTCTGATTCTCTTAAAAGTTCTTTAAAATGTTTAGATTCACCATCATTTAATATTTTTAGTTTTTTAATATCTTTTTGTTTAAAATCTTTCATTGCAACATATTTTTCATATTCTAATAAAAAATATGCACATTTTTCAAATTTATTATCTTCTTCTGAAGAAGATTTATTTAAATCAGGTAATCTTTTTCTAAAATGATCAATATTATTTCCAATAGTATTAATGATGATAGTGTTCAGTTTTGATGCACCATCAAGCACAAGTAATCCATTAGTTTATATATGTGATGGATTACTATTATTTGCTTATTTCTATGTATTGAAAAGAATAGACAAAAAACAATAACAATATGAAAAGTTTACTTATAAAAGACACGACCTATATTATCGATTTGGCAGTTTCATAAAATACTATCTATGGATTCTATATTAGTAAATAACATATTCGAACTTTTTCCATTTGTCGATGAAGTAACAAATGAAATAATGTATCAAGTACTTGATGCCGACAAAGCAATTGAGCAGTTCGGAGTTCTTAGTAAATCATTGGTAGATACGTATTATAACGTGGAAACTAATCAATACGATGAAGACGGATTGGAAAAAGAAATATATAAAATAATGAAATAATGGTAAAATCACTCTTAATCAAAGATACACCCTTGAAGAAGGGTGTCAGGGAGCGAAAACAATCAAACAACAAACAACCTTCGTTTCGACAAGCTCAACGGGCGGCAACAGTTCAACAATTAAACAAATAAACAAATAAACAGCATGGACGACAAAATCACTGAAGTTTTCATGGGCAACGCCGTTGAAGCGGAGTTCATCGCCAAAGTATTGGAAGACAACAACATCGAATACCTCATCCGCGACCTTGAACGGGAAAGCCGCATTGCAGGCTGGGTGGCCGACATCATTCCTTTAGAGACCTGCAAAGTGTTCGTCTTCGAGAAAGACTACGACCGCGCCATGGCCTTGCTGAAGGAAATCGAGAACGCTCCTTTCGATGAGAGCGAGATGGAAGGAGAAGCTTAAATTGTTTCTATTGACAAAAACATAAAAAACACTCTTGTGGGATGTGCTCTTCCAGAGCCTTCATACCGTCAAGACAATCCAAAGTCTCAAGCCTGGCTTGGCCTTTGTATCGTCTTGCCAGCATAAATCCCTTCGGGCCTTTCATCCCACAAGAGTAAAAACAATAAAAACCATGCCTGGAAAGCATTGTTCGATAGGGAAAGGGACTTTGGTTTCAGAAGAACTTTGTTTTTCATGTTTTTTTCTTTGTCAGCAATCGGGCTAGCAGGCTGCTGTGGAGGTGAAGGACAGGGCGTCAAGCATGCTTGGACGGCATGGCATTCGCCTCCACGGCATATTCGCATAGCGAATTGATTGATGGCAAAGTGTTTTTATTGTTTTTGTTTGTGCCTACAGGTAAATAAGTGCAAAAAAACGTTGTGGTTTTGAAAGTTTTGTGAGACAAATCATTTATTGAGCAGTTCGAGCAACTCGTCGCGCTGCGAGAGTCCCGTCTTGCGCCACAACACCTGTCCATTGCGGAAAAGCACCAAGGTCGGAATGGAATAGACCTTCTGTTTCAGTGCAATCTCCTGGTTTTCATCCACATCGATTTTCACAATCTTGATTCTCCCCTTGAAGTTCTTCACCAAGCCCTCCAAAATCTTCGATTGCATCTGGCAAGGGCCGCACCATTGTGCCCAGAAATCAATAAGGACTGGCTGTTTGCTGTTTATCAGCGCGTTAAATGACGTTTTCATATCGTTTTGGTTTTTGGTTACAGCAATATAACAACGCTGAAAACGTTTTGTTTGGCGATAATATGCAATTTGTCCTTTTTAATATCAATATCGTTTTTATTAACACGAATTTCCACAAATTAAACATGAATTTCCATAAATTAAACTGATATATAGACGATTATAAATTTCGATAATTTACGTTTCATTTACGACAATTTGCGTTCAGCGACGCAAAAAAACACAAATATTATCATTATAGGTTATTTTTTAATTAAGTAGGTGAGCAAAATTAGTTTACATATTAGTTCGGTGCCTCGACAAGCTCAGCAACCTGATTTGTAGCTCATTGAGCTTGTCGAAATGAGAAGATACTTTTGCAGTTTAATTATGAATGGTTACTTATCACATAATTACCCCAAATATATTATTGCCTTTTGTTTTGAGTTTATTTGAGGATTTTGTTTACCTTTGCAAGGCAAAGACACAGAAACAATGAAAAAACTCTATTACAGACTGTTTTATGGTGCTTTTCTTAATGGGAAAAAGAGTATAAAAGAAGGACAAAGTGACAAAAGCGCTGCCGTAATTGGAGTTATGTTATTCTCCGCAATGCTTTTTGTGAATTTCCTAACAATAGTAATTATAGGCAATATTATCGGTTTAAGTGTTGTATGGAATTTTTTCCACAAAAACAGTTGGATTCTTTGGTTTGTCGTTGCTGGAATAATAGTATTCAATTACCATTTATTCTTGAATAAAAATAGATATTATAATGTAATCCAATTATTTAAAGATGAATCAAAAAAACAATACCGATTGTCAATATTCTCGTGGTTATTTTATTTGATAATTACATGTGTATTGTTATTTGTTGCACTTGATAATAACACAATTATTTAGGTAATTATATACTTTTTGACCCATCGTGGTTTATCTTATCAGCGTTTGTCAGACAAGGGCTTGCGTCAGCAAGGCCTCATTCGCTTGATTAGCCTAATTCGCGGTTCTTTCTTTACGTCCGGCAGGAAAGGACACCACAATCCAATTTGTAACCACGATATTTTTTTCGACCGCGGTATTCGGTGAATATTCATTTCGACGCAGTCAACGGAACACATAGAGAATATTAGAATGGCGGCGGCAGCCTATATTTGTCCCAAACGTGAACTTCAACTGCCGCCGCTGGTTTATTAACATGGAATTCCATTATCTCGCTTCGCATCGATGAATCCCAAGGATTTCCCTTGAGCCTGCGAAAGGGAATCTCAAATCTGTCATCAGTTAATTTTTGAGAACCAGTTAAGATAATGCATCCAACTTTTGTATTAATTAACATATCAATTGATGCTTCACGGTCACCACCAGTGATTACG
>CALGBV010000449.1 GCA_937884015.1 uncultured Bacteroidales bacterium | reverse complement strand
ATTTCTCCGCCGCCTGAAGTATCTTCGCTACCTTGACGTGCTGCACTTTCAAGTTCCATCTTGCCGAAGCGGAAGGTCAGGCCGACGCTGATGCTACGCATGTTGAACTTGCTGTCGCTTGTCGAATGGATGTATGGGCTTTCGTTGGTCTGTCCCCAACTTGCGGAATTCAGCAAATCCTGGGCATTGACAAAGACCGACATTTTCTTGTCGAAGAAATCGGCACGCAGACCGCAGTCGACGCCATAGCGGGCTTTGCGCATGGAATAAAGGCCTTGAGTTGGCGAATTGTAACGGGCAGAAGCATGAACCTCAAGTTTGTTCCAAAGTTTCGTCCAGAAATTCAAGCGGAAGCTGTAGGACCACATGCTCTTGTCGACCCGATGCTCAATTCCCAACAAATCCTTATAATCGGTATGAATCGTCGAATTGTAGACGTTGGCATAGAAACGCAAGTTCAACATGGCATTCGGGCGGTACATCATATTGAATTCGGCACCGGCATTTGACGACTTGCCCACATTGACCGGATAGCTGAAAGGCACTTCATAACCATACAGGAAATGGTTTTGCGTAACGGTTATCTGATTGATTTCGTTTGATTTGCCACGATAATAACCCGACAAGCCAATGGAGCCGAAACTGTTCCAGTATTTAGTCCAACCTGCTTCAAACGAATTGGTGAAAACAGGATTCAATTCAGGATTGCCCTGGCTGAACGATTCTTCTGAAAATTCATAGAATTCCGTCAACTGCTCGGCCGATGGGTTGGAAATGCGGCGCGTGTAGTTCAGCTTGAAGTTGTGCATCGACTTGGTACGGTAAGAAAGATGCAACGACGGACGCAGATTGAAGAAATGCTTGGTCAAATCCGGCACATCCTGATTGGTGTTGGTGAAAGCGATGCCCGTCATTTCGTGGCAGAAACGGATGCCAGGTTTCACCGTGAAACCACCAAACTTATGCTGCAAAGTGAAAAACGCTTCGTTCTCCCATTCGTAACCTCTTGTATTATAGGTACGCCACAAATCGTGGACATATCCATCGTTCGACAGCGTATCGTAAGTCACAAACATTCTTGATGGATCGTAAGACGAAGAAAGGCCTACCGAAATCTCACCATCTTTTGAATATGGACGATTGTAGATGATTTCACCTTCCACGCCCGTATTCGATGAACCATTGTTCCAATGAATGCTGCGTGACCTTTCAATCGGAATTGGAGATGTGAATAATTTATCTTTGTATAGTCTGTCCGTTTTATCCTTGCCGTTAAAGCCAAAAGTACTACCGTTTACGCTAACCGAAAGGTTATGCCCCTCATTATCAAACTTGTGCTGATAATACAAGCCGCCCATGGCAAACATGTGGTTATTGCGTGACATCGTGT
>CALGBV010000448.1 GCA_937884015.1 uncultured Bacteroidales bacterium | reverse complement strand
GTACAAGCGGAGCGCGATGCCTACGATGAGGCTCTGGCCGATTTCAATGAGGCCATTCGTCTAGATGCGCACAATCCGCTGTATTATTTCAACCGCGCCGTGACCGAATTGCACAAAAACGACACGGTTTCGGCTTTGCGCGATTACGAAAAAGTGAACGAACTTGACAAAAGAAACGCTTTGACCTATTACAACCGAGGCATTCTTTACGCCTGTCAGAAACAATTCGACAAAGCATTGCAAATGTTTGATAATGTAACGCTTATCAATCCAAAAAACATTTACGGCTATTTCAACCGTTCCATCGTTTACTGCGAACTGAAGCGCTGGAATGATGCCGAAACCGACTTGACTCAGGTTTTGCAATTGTTCCCTGAGTTTGTCAGCGCGTGGATCAACCGCTCGGTGGTGCGTGCTTCGAAAGGCGACCGTCGCGGTGCCGAAATAGACCGACTTACGGCCATGAACATCATCAGGGTGATGAATGGCAATGGCAGCAATGCGGAACTGCTTTACCGCAAGTATGCCGATTCCACTTATTACAGCCGCATCATCGCTTTCGAATCGGATTTCGTGAACGGCGAGACCAAACAAAATCAGTTGCAATATGCTGATGTTCAAATTATTCCGTTTGGAAATTTTGTCCTGACTTTCGTCAATCCATCCGATTACAAATTAGCCACGCAAAACAAGGGTATGTATATTGATGCCACCATCAGCCAAATCAATAGCATGGGAATTTTGCCTGCCAAAATGGTTTTGAAACCCGAAAGCCGCCAAACGATGACGCAAGAGAGTTTGATAAACGAAAACGACCTTGAAGCCATCGGTGACGAAAAACTGAAGTTTTTGCTGCAAGGCATTATCAATCAGGAGTTTTATGATTTCGAGCAAGCAGAAAACTGCTACCGGAAACTAATGGATACAAAGCCTTATTCCGATTATGCCACGCTGAACCTTTCTTCGGTTTTGACGGCAAAAGCTGAAATGATGGCCATGGCAAAGGAAACGCAACAAGGCATTACGATTACCAAAGGAAAAACCGCAACCATGGAAGAAAAGCCTTTGAATGTTGATTATTCGCCAATCATCAATTTATTGACATTCAATATTTTGAAAGAGGAAAGGAACCCATATTTGTGGTTTAATTTAGGCAATGCGCTTTTGCAGCAAAAGGAATACAACAAAGCCATCGATGCCTACACCGAAGCCATCCATTGTCACGAAAATCTGGCCGAGGCTTACTATAACCGCGCTTTGACTTTGGTTTTCATCGGTGAGACAAAACTTGCCCAGTCCGATTTGAGCAAAGCCGGAGAATTGGGGCTTACCGAAGCCTACGCGGTAATGAAACGGTTTGGAAAATAAAGGGTTACGCTTTCCGTTCCACGCAATAATGCGCCAATTCACGCAAGGCGGAAAGTGCATCGTTTTGCGGAAAACCATCCAATTGCTGCAAGGCAAGATTGACAAATTCCTGCATTCGGCTTTCAGCATAATCAATGCCGCCAGAAGAAATCACGCGCTCCACGATGGAAGGCAGCAAACTTGCATTTTCATCAATTTGACGAATGTCGGAGAGCAATTGCTGGCGCTCGGTTTCATTGGAATGATTGAGGCAAAAAATCAACGGAAGGGTGAAATTGTGCTCACGAATGTCGTTGCCGGCGGGCTTGCCCAATTCCGGCGAAGGCTGAAAATCGAAAATGTCGTCGCGGATTTGGAAAGCAATGCCCAAGTATTTCCCAAATTGTGCCAAAGCGCTGATTTGCTGTCGGTCGGCATCGACAGAAAATGCGCCCGTCTTACAGCAGACTTCCATCAAAGTGGCGGTTTTTCGCGTGATGATATTGAAATAATCCGCTTCGTTGATGTCGAAATGCGCGGCCTTGTCGCTTTGCATCAGTTCGCCTTCGCTCATCAGGCAGGCGGTGCGTAGCACTTCGGAAAGGATGTCGTAATCGCCGTTTTCAGAAAGATTCAAGACGGCTTTCGACAAGATGTAATCGCCTGAAAGAACGGCAGTTCTATTGCCCCAATGCGCATTGACGGAAGGTTTGCCACGACGCAATCCCGATTCGTCAATCACGTCATCATGAATAAGTGTGGCCGTGTGAACCATTTCCACGAAAAGCGCGGCGCGATAGGTCTTGTCGTTGATTTCGCCAAAAAGTTTTGCCGAAAGCAAAACCAAAACGGGTCTCAGTTGTTTGCCTTTTGCATTCATCACATGCTGGAAAATGCCGCAAAGCGGTTGGCTTTCAGCCACAAGTTCCTTGTCAAGGAACAGGTTGAAATGCTTCAATTCCTCAGCGATAGGCATTGTAATGGTACTCAAATCCGGCATGATGATGATTTTGGCTGCAAAAGTAGGAAATTATGGAATGGAAAATTGCACGATATTTGCTATTTTTGCGTTATTGAATAAGATAAAATCATTGTGATATGAAAACTAAATTATTGATTATCGGTGCGTTGGTGGTTTCATCATTGGCACTTTTATCGTTTCAGAAAACAGATAAGGATTATAACGAAATGTGGAAAAAAGTAAAGGAAAGCATTGAAAACGATTTGCCGGAAACGGCTGAAAAACAGCTGAATGAAATTGAATCAGCGGCAAAACGCGACAAAAACCAGCCGCAATTGCTCAAGACGGTGCTTTATCGGCAGCAGATTTTCCGTTTGAAGGAAGAGGACCCCGAAAAGGCATTTTTGGCCTTTGCCGAAAGCAAAATGAACGAACTCGGCAAAACCGAAACCGCTGTGTTGCATTTGGAAATCGCCAAGACCTACGCTAACTATTACGAGCAAAATCAGTGGCAGTTGCGCAACAATTTGCCTATCGATGGCGACATGAGCAAAGTGGAGATGAAATATTGGGACGAAAAGACCTTCCGCAAGGTCATCGACCAACACAATACCGAGGCTCTGAAAGAAAAAGAGACCTTGAAAAACGCCAAGACAAACGATTATCTCATCTTGTTCGAAGACCAAAAGAATGTCTACGAAAACATTGATTATGAGAAGACTATGTTCGAATATGTCTTCCATCGCGTGGCAAAATACTATAGGGAGATTGCTTCTGCCGACGACATTCAGCCGGACTGGAACACAGAAATCTGGTGGGCCGATGCCAAGGATTTCGTGAAGGCCGATTTTGGCGGCAGCGACAACGGCATCATCAAATGCCTGAAGATTTTCCAGGAACTTATCGCCTACAACCAAAAGGAAAACAACGAAGATGTGCTGCTTTACAACGATGTGAAACGCTATCAGTTTGAGAACGGCATTTTGGTAGAAAACGACATTTTCAACGAAAAACTGAATGCCTTGATGCAGCAATATGCCGAAAACCCGATGTCGGCTGAAATCGCATCAGTTTATGCTAATAGTCTGGTTGACAATTATTCAGAATCGGACAGCAGCACTTTCGGCAACTACAGAAAGGCTTTTGAAATCTGCCAGAATACCATTGAAAAGTTCCCGAAATCGAAAGGGGCTTCGCAATGCAAGGATATTGTGAAATTCATTGAAAATGACGAAATCAATGTCCAGATGCAGGAAACGCAACTGCCCAATCAAGCCATTGCCTTGCAACTCCGCTACCGCAATGTGGAACATCCTTATTATAAGATAGTTAAGGTGACGGAAGACGAAATCAACAGCTATTCGAATTTAGACGGAGATGAACTGTTCAAAAAACTCGACTGTAAAAAGCCTGCTGCCGAGCAGGAACTTGCATTGCCTGCCGAAACGGATTTCTGCTCCCATTCTACCTTGGTTGCTTTGCCGCAATTGTCAGTAGGTCAATATTATATCATTGCAAAGACTAGCAAAACCGAACAAAGTTCAGAAAAAAGAGCTATGTTTCGTTTTCAGGTCTCGAATTTGAGTTATGTAACTAACAATGAGACGGATGCAATAACTTTGTACACGCTCGACCGCAAGACAGGCAAGCCTTTGGCCAATGTGAAAGTTGAGTTATACACTAGAAATTACAATTACAAAATTCGCCAATATGAAAACACAAAACTTGCTGATTACCAAAGTGATAATAACGGTAAGGTGAGCATTTCCAATGTCAAGGGCAACAATTCGTTTTTCGTCAATTTGCGCAGCGGCGATGATGCCTTGCTTTCGGGGAAATACATGAATGTTCCGCATCCAAACAGCAGAAACTCAGAAACATACTCAACGACATTTTTCACCGACCGTGCCATTTATCGTCCCGGACAGACGGTTTATTTCAAAGGTATCGTCGTGCGTCATCAAGGCGATGACAAGGCCTTGGCAGAAGGTTTCAAAGAGATGGTGCGTTTCCGCGATGCCAACTATGAGGAAATCAAATCGTTATCGTTTACAACGGACGAATATGGTTCCTTTGACGGCTCGTTTGTCATTCCGACCGACCGCTTGAACGGCGTGTTCCGTTTGGATGGCAGTCATGGCAGCACAACTATTCGCGTTGAGGAATACAAGCGCCCGACTTTCGAGGTGAATTTTGAAAAGCCGAAAGAGCAATACAAACTGAATCAGGATGTTACCATTCACGGCAGTGTTGATGCCTACGCAGGTTTCGGCCTCGATGATGTGAAATACACCTATCGCGTGACGCGCCGCACATCCTTCCCGTGGCGTTGCTGGTGGTGGTTCTATCCCGTTGTCAGCGATGAACAAATCGATTTTGGCGAGGCACGCACCGATGAAAGCGGCAAGTTTGCCATCACTTTCAACCTGAAGCCTTCGCTGAAAACCAAACCGGAACAACAGCCAGTGTTCACCTACGAAATTGAGGTGGCGGCAACCAGCGCCCAAGGCGAAACACATTCCGAAACCTATTCGATTAGAGCGGGTTACAACGAAATCTGCCTTTCAACAAATCTGAATAATCTGGTCGAAAAATCGCAGTTGGAGAATTACCGCATCGAAGTCTTGAATATGAGCGGGCAACCCGCCAAGAGCAAGGTCTCGCGCAAATTCTACCGCTTCAACGACAACGGAAAAATGGATTTCTTTGAAGCCTCAGGCCATAGAAGCAGTTTCGACCGTCAGGTAATGAGCGATGAGGAACTGACCAAAGCATTCCCGGATTATGATTATTATTCATATACCAACCGCTTGAAAAACAAGGTTTTGGTCTATGAAGATGTCGTTGAAATTGATGAAAAAATGGCTTTGTTCCCCGAAAAAGCGGATTTGAAATCAGGCAAATATTATGTAGAATTGCAAAGTCTTGACGACAAACTGGCTATGAACAGCACTGAGTTCACGCTCTTTGATGACAAGGCTAAAGCATTGCCCCACACAACTTTATCGTGGAATAGTGTGGACAAATCCACAGCAAAACCGGGCGAAACCATCACTTTCTCAATTGGCACTTCGACAAAAGACACGCAGATTTGGGTGCAGTTGCTGTCGGGACAGGAAAAGCGCATGGAAAAATGGCTGAAATTGAACAACGAAATCACGAAACTCAGTTATAAAGTCACTGAAAATGACCGTGGCAGCTTGACTTGGAAAACCATTTTCGTGAAAGACGGTCTTGTAAAAACAGAAAGCCAAAGCATCTATGTTCCTTACGACAATCTTGACTTGAATGTCGAGTTGGCAACCGTCCGCGATGTGCTGCGCCCGGGTGCCGAGGAACATTGGGAAGTGACCGTCCGCGATTATCATAACAAGCCAGTCGCATCAAGTATGATGGCAGGAATGTACGATGCTTCTTTGGATGTATTCGCCTCAAATTCATGGTATTTCAACATGAAACCTTATACGAAATATGCCAACTCATTTGGTTATGACGACCAGTTTGGATTCATTTCGTCTTCGACAAATGGCCAATACATTTATTTGGCCGCGTTGTTCGGATTTTCATTGCCTTCCGATTATCCTTTCTTCGATTTTGGCTACATGTTTTATGGTGGTGCAAAAGGTGGCGTAATGTTTAACCGTAGCGTTGCACTCGATTGCGTTGAAGAATGTGTGGTTGCTGAAGAGGCAATGCCGATGCCTTCGCCATCAGCGGCAAAGATGTCTTCCAATGAAGTGGCTGATATGGATGGAGAAATGATAGAGGAAATGGCTCAAACTGAAGGAGCAGCAAATGTTGAAACTCAACAGGAACCAGTCCCAACGGTACGCGAAAACTTCAACGAAACCGCCTTTTTCTTCCCGAATTTGCGCACCAATGCCGATGGCAGCACGACCTTCAGCTTCACCATGCCCGATGCCTTGACACGCTGGAAACTGATGATGCTGGCCTATACCAAAGACCGCAAGACGGGCTACAAGACCTACGACTTCAAGTCGAGCAAACCGGTGATGATTATGGCCGATATGCCGCGCTATATGTACGATGGCGACACGCTTTGGTTTGTGGCCAATGTCATCAATACGGGCGAGGAAGCCGTGACGCCGAAGGCGAAACTTGAGGTTTTCGATGCGGCAAGCATGAAACCCATTGATATTTTGGCTTCGGATGCCATGATCGCGATGGAAGAAATCGTGCCGGGACGCAGCAAGGAAGTGCGTTGGAAAGTGGCGGCAAAGAAAGACTTGGGCTTGCTGGCATTCCGTTTCACGGCCTTTGCCGGACAATTCAGCGATGCCGAACAACATTTGTTGCCTGTGTTGAGTAGCGAAATTTTCATGACACAGACTTTGCCAATCACCGTCAAGGCGGAGACTGAAAAAACCTTTGATTTTGAGGCAATTGCCAATCCAAACAGTCATGAACGCGATTACAGCCTGACCTTGAATTTCAGTACCAATCCGGTGTGGTATGCCGTGCAATCGTTGCCTTATCTGGCCGACCAAAGGACCGACCGCGCCGAATCGGCATTCTATGTGTTTTATGCCAACACCTTGTCGTCGTATATTGCTTCAAAGATTCCTAACTTGCTGAACTACATCAAGAAATGGCAGATTGAAACACCCGATGCCTTGCTGTCGCAACTGGAAAAAGACCAAGATCTGAAAGCCATCATGCTGCGCGAAACGCCTTGGGTGATGGAAGCCAAGAGCGAGACGGAGCAAAGGTCACGAATCAGCACTTTGTTCGAAATCAACACGCTGAGTCAGAATCAGACTTCAAGCCTCAAACTGATTGCGCAGAAACAAACTTCAAACGGCGGCTGGGCGTGGATGGAAGGTATGCCGGAAAGTCCTTACATTTCGACTTACATCCTTTCGGGTTTTGGCCGACTGAAAGCGATGGACGCGTTCTCGAGTTTATCTAAAACAAATCAAAACACTGCCAATCAGATTATTGACAAAGCAGTGCGCTATCTGGAATATGAAGTTGGCGACACTTACCGCCGAATGAGAAACCTTAAAAAGGAATGGCCGATTGATGGTTCAACTCTGAATGAATTGTATGCCTTGAGTTTCTTCCCTGAACAGAAATCGGACAAAAGTTTTGCCGAAGCCAAGAAGTATTTCTTAGGACGTTTGGAAAAGGAATGGACTGATTTTGACTTCAATATGCGCTCAAAGGCGGCAGTGCTGCTTTTCCGTTCGGGCAACGAAAAGACAGCCAAGCTGATGATTCAGTCGTTCAAGGAATGTGCCCAAAAGGATGAAGCCATCGGCATGTATTGGCCAAAGAAATATTTCTCGTTTGAGTCGCACATTGCCACCCACGCCAACATCATGGCGGCCTTCGCCGAGATTGAAAACGACACCGAAATGCTCGACC
>CALGBV010000447.1 GCA_937884015.1 uncultured Bacteroidales bacterium | reverse complement strand
TTCGTCAGCCATGCCGCACAAGGTAAACCCGATTGACTTTGAGAATGCCGAAGGCAACCTCGGCATGGCCAATGCAATCTTCAACCACCTCAGCAGCAAACTGCCTATCAGCCGCCTGCAGCGCGACCTGACCGACTCGACCGTCACCCGCAACATAGGCGTGCCTTTGGCACACACCATGATTGCCCTCAAGTCGCTGATGAAAGGTTTGGACAAGCTGCTGCTCAACGAAGACAAGATCCGCTACGACTTGCAGCAGAACTATGCTGTTGTCGCCGAAGCCATCCAAACCGTCCTTCGCCGCGAGCAAATCGAAGGCGCCTACGAACTGCTGAAAGGCCTCACCCGCACCAACAAGCACATCGATAAGGAAAGCATTGACAACTTCATCAACGAATTGCCTGTCAGCGAAAGCATTAAAGAAGAACTGAGAGCCATCACGCCGGAAAACTATACCGGATTTACGATTTAATAAGTTTCAAAGCGGAAAAGTGTTAAAGTGGGAAGTAGAGACGCACATGCGAGTCTCTACTTTCCAAATTCAAATCATAAAACTGTTTACATCTTCAAAGCCATGAGCAAGAGAAAATTCACCCGAGTCCTCACCTACGTCAAGCCCTATTGGGGTTCCGTGATTTTGAATGTCGTATTCAATCTCGTCGCCATATTTTTCTCTCTGTTCTCATTTGCTTTGGTCGTGCCTTTCCTGAACCTGCTGTTCACCACCAATGCCATTGAAGCCGTTGCAAAACCAGAGTTTGCCCTCAATTCGCAATATCTGCTGCAATACCTCAATTACATAATGAGCAACCTGATTATCGAGCATGGCCATCACTATGCACTGATATTCATTTGTTTAGTCCTATTAGTTTCATTCTTTTTCCGAAATTTGGGACGGTTTCTGGCCTGTTATTTCATGGCGAACATCCGTGTCGGAGCCGTCCACGATTTGAGGCGCGACATCTACAACAAGATTCTCATTCTGCCACTCTCCTTCTATAGCAACCAACGCAAAGGCGATGTGATGGCGCGCATCACCACCGATGTCCAGGAAATTGAGATTTCGATCCTGAACTATCTGGAAATGCTCACAAAAGAGCCGCTGACCATCATCGTTTATTTCGCTTTCATGGTCAGCCTAAGCCCGAAACTCACGCTTTTCGTTTTGATTGTCTTGCCTTTCGCCGCCTTACTGATTGGCAAGGTCGGCAAGATGCTGAAAAAGGAATCAAAAGAAAACCAGAAACAGCTTGGCGGCATGATTTCGACAATCGAGGAGACCATTTCGGGCCTACGTATCATCAAGGGATTCAACGCCATACGCTACTCTTCCGAGAAATTTGAAGAACAAAACAGCAGTTATTCCAAACTGCTTCGCGGCGTGCAGCGCAAGCGTGACATGAGTTCGCCCATGAGCGAATTCCTTTCCGCCATCGTCGTTATCATCGTGCTGTGGTTTGGCGGCCAACTGATTTTGGGCGGCAACAGCAGCATCAGTGCAGCCGATTTCGTGACCTACATCGTCGTTTTCTCGCAAATCATCTCCCCCGCCAAATCGTTCTCGCAAGGCTATTATTGCGTCCAAAAAGGCATTGCCTCGGCCGAGCGTGTCTTTGAGATTCTTGATGCGGAAGAAGTCATCACCGAAAAGGAAAACGCACTCAGCATCAACGAGTTCAAGGAAAACATCGAATACAAGAACATGTATTTCCGCTATGGGAAGGACGATGTGCTGAAAGACATCAACCTAAACATCGGCAAAGGCAAACTGATTGCCTTGGTCGGCGAAAGCGGCGGTGGCAAATCGACCATGGCCGACCTGTTGCCGCGTTTTTACGATGTGTGCGAAGGACAAATCCTGATTGACGGACACGACATACGCGACTACAGAATCAGCGACATACGCGGTCTGATGGGGATTGTGACACAGGAAAGCATACTGTTCAACGACACGGTTTTCAACAACATAGCCTTCGGTATGGAAAACGTGTCACGCGAAGCAGTCATCGAAGCGGCCAAGATTGCCAATGCCCACGATTTCATCATGGCCATGGAACACGGCTACGACACCATGATTGGCGACCGCGGCATGAACCTTTCCGGCGGTCAGCGCCAGCGCCTGAGCATCGCCCGCGCCGTGCTGAAAAACCCGCCAATCCTCATCCTCGACGAAGCCACTTCATCATTAGACACTGAATCGGAGCGGCTTGTGCAAGACGCACTTTCAAAAGTCATGGAGCAACGCACATCAATCGTCATCGCACACCGTCTGTCAACCATTCAGTATGCCGACGAAATTACTCTTCAGGGTACCACCGTCAATACCAACGGCTACATCTGGAAGGTGACCTCCGACGGCGAAGGCAACATCACCGATATCGTGAACGCCGAGAACGGCAAGGGTATCAACCCCAAGAGCAGTAACTACTCCGGTAACATCACCAGCCTCCAGTACGAACGCATGATGTCCGCATCCGGCCCCACCGCCGGACATATCCACCGTCCTTCCGACG
>CALGBV010000446.1 GCA_937884015.1 uncultured Bacteroidales bacterium | reverse complement strand
TGATTTTTTGAAAAAATAAAATATTGCTATTTTATTGTAAATTAAATGATTGAATGAAAAAATGCCGTATTGTTTTTTCACAAAAGTCAAAAAAAACTCATTATGCGTTTTTGCCATTGCGCTCGGAAATGCGTTGCCTGCTGCGGAGCAAAAGCAGTATGCAGGGCATGTTCGATGCGGGCGCAGTCAGATTTTTTGAACCTTGCAAGCATATTGGCACTCAAAGGGAACGGGTACACCAGTGCTGTATAATTCACGAAGACGAGCATCCATGCTGTCGCGTTCAGTCATTCCGATTTTCACAAGACCAGGCTTTGCAGGATTGGTTAAAAGATATACAATTCCGAAATTCATGTTGCTTAACTTAAAGGGGACTTCTATTTTTACTCAGTTTGCTTTTCGCATCGATTTTCGTGTGTGTCTTGTAGCCATAGAATTTCTGCCCGCCCTTCTTCGTCCAGCGGGCGTCGGTGTCCTTGTGCCGCTTCTTGTTGGCCTTTTTCTTCCTATCTTCTTCAGTATCACATTCTTCCTCATTCCAAAGTTCATCACCGCGGCCTTCCTTGATGGCCTTGTTTTCTTCACGGGTGTTTCTCTGTCGGGGGATTTCCACGAAACTGCCGTCAATAATCACGCCCTGGTTCAGGATCAAATTGTTGTCTCTCAATAGTTTGTCAAAATCATTGAAGAGCTTTCCAAATAGGCGTTTTTCCGTTAGCTGGTTCTTTTGGAGTGAAGTGGCATATTGCAGTTGAAATCGGCTCAAAAATATTGATTCTGTCAAATTGATGTTTTTTTTAACAAAACAGGAAAAATAATGACGAAAATCGTGTGTTTTATGTTATATAGTGCTGATAATCAATTACTTTTAATTAGAAGTTCCCTTAAGTGTTTTTTTTAGAATAGGAAATTAATTCTAGAGTTTTTTTATCTTGACCATGGTGCCATAAGCAATGATGTAACTGCTATTGCCCACAAAACCACAGATAATAGGACAATACTTCAAATCGATGATGGCATCCGCTCCGCATTCTTTTCCTAACCTTTCAAGTGTTTCTGACAAACTTTCTGATTTCTTGGCAGCAGTGGTGTCAACAGGTCTAATTATTTCTGTTATTTCATAACCAGGGATATAATCTGTTGTGGTGATAATCATATTGGTATGTATTTAGTGTTATATATGCGCAAAATTAAACATTTCCCCAAAACAAATTCCCAAATCGAAAAATTTTACATTTTCTAATAAGAACACAAAAAAAACGCTGACTTCACAGCCAGCGCCTGTCTCACTTTAAAACACTTTGTATTATGTTCAATTACTATGAACGCTGCCAAGATAGGTTTTTTTTGAATGGGGGAGGGAAAACAAAAAAATCCATTTATTGCTTTTTCCAGACATCGAATTTTTGATCTCGCCTGAATCCATTGTATTCTGCAAGGAGTTTGGCTTGATAATCTATGTTGAACTCGTAATGTGGACATTTGTGGGCGTCTTTGCCTTCAACATTAATGATTTCTTTCTGTTCGCATAGAAAGCTTTCTTCGTCCTTGTCGTATTTGTGATGAACGCACATGTTGCAATGTCTGACATTGATTTCGTTATTGGCTGCCAGTGCAAGACAAATGTTGCAGAATTTGCCTAATTCAATCAAATCTTTTCGTGTCGTTACTTCAAATAATGCGCTAGGATGTCGTTTCTGATAATTCATGCAGTTGCATTCTATGTTTGCATAGACTAGTCCGCTTTGGTAAAGGATGAACTTGTTTAGACTCAAGGGGTGATTGATTTTGTCCTTGGAAGCAGTATCTTCTTTTTTAAAGCCGTAGAAATGCACAGTGTCACTTTCTTGAATAGGTTGAGAACATATCTTTTCCACATCGTCTTCAGATTGTATTTCAAACTCAATGATTCTCTCATTTGAGTTTATTTTCTTTTCTGTGCATCCATGCGTGACCTTTATTTCGATGAATATGCGACAATTGGGTTTATGGCTGTTTTGCCATAATAGATCAGGACGGTAAGTCTCGCCGTTGATACATAGATTTTGTTCTACTAAACATTGGTTAAGATGCTTTTTCAGATCGCAGGTCTTTTTCTCGTCTTTGATGCAGTTGTAATAGTTGAAACTTTTCCAAATGCAATTGACACGGTATTGACATTTGTATCTCATAGGGTATTGGATCAAGATGGATTCGGATTTTTCAAACCATTGCTTTAAACGCAGTTTTGCTAAACTGTGTAGGTAGCTTTCGTATGAACAGTTGCCTTTTTCGTCCTTTTTATGAGCGAAATGCCATTGCCTAATTTCCCCGCACTTCTTTGTCATTTCTTTTCCACAGTGAGGGCAATAGAATGCCTCGTCGGATTCATGGGCTTCCTTGATGCTGGTCAACACGCCAGCCTTGGAAACGGCGAAGTGCCGTTCCTCTGATCGTTCTTTTTCCATAAAGCCGAGAGGATTAAAGGTCTACAAAATCAACTTTTTTCCCTAACGCTGCGGCGATTTTTGACAGGATGTCTAAACCGACGGAGTATTTCCCGTTTTCTATCCTGCACAGGTTGGCTGCATCGATGCTTGCCAATCGGGCAAGGTCTTGGGCTTCAATGCCTCGTTCCGTTCTGATTTCGCGGATGCGGGCACCGATTCTTGCCCTGTCTTCATGACGGGTTCCGGAACTGATCCCAAGAATGCCACCGCCAATGGCATAAAACATTGATTCGCGCCAAATGGAATTGAGCATTTGTTCCTTGTTGTCGGAAAAGTTTTTGTCAAAAAGGATTTCCAGCCAATGTAGTTCGTGATTTTGTGCTTCTTTATTGGTGTATGTGCCAATTTTGCATAACACCGTAAAGACTTCTCCGTCTGGAGCAGTCACTTCGACCGTGTTCTTGTCAATGATTTGAGCAGAAGATTCGGTCGTCTTTTGTAAGATTTGTTGGATGTTTTGTGTCGCCATATAAAATTCGCAGTATTTTACGTGTTGTCCCCCACGGTTAAATTAATAACTTAATGGCGCTGCAAAGATATATAATTCTTTTCAATTGGCAAATATAACAATTGTTTTTTTTGATTGGCAAAACATGCATCCAATCATGACAACACAAAAAAAAGCGCGGTAACCTCACGGCCCGCGCCAAATGAAATCGTGATTGTGTTCATATAACAACACATCGCAAATAGAAGTGTTTTTTTAATGGTGAAGAAAAAAATAAAAAATTTACTTTCAACCTTACAACCCGTTTTAGTTTTCCGAAATTATTCCTACCTTTGTGCCAAATTATAAAAATATACTATATGAGCAAAAAAGTAGAAAAAGTAGAACTAAAAGGAACTAATCAAGAAAAGGCAAAACAATTAGTTGAGATTAGTAAAAAACAAAAACTCAGCATCGAAACGTTACAAGAAGTTGTGCCAATGACTGCCGATTTCGTCAAAGAATTCGGCATAGCGTTAAAAGACTTGATTAATGATGGCCGAGAATCTCACAAGGAATGTCTTTTGGTGTTGAACAATTGCATGATTATCTGCCAAACCCTTGCCGCAGATAACACATTGACAGGAGAAGAGAGGCTACAGGTCTTACCTTTGATAGAAAAAGCCACCGACACTATCAACAAAATGCATAGAAGAAAAGAATGGTTTAACGGAGGGAAAGTTGTTGCAGGAATGGCAATAATAGGTACAGTACTAGGAAAAATATTAGGAGATTTGATAAAAAGCAGAAATGGCAACAATGGGCCAATGAAAGCATAATATAATAGGTTTTCTTTCGCATGAATAAACAGCAATTAGCAGCAAAATTTGGAAAAGCGTAAACAACATGTCCCTCTTCCTCCTCTTGCCGAGCAAGAACGCATCGTAAAAAAAACTTGAAACGCTGTTTGATTTGTTAAAGTAAACCGTACAGCAGTACATCATGAATAAAAACCTATTGAAATACTTCCGCTACTATCATGGTGAAGAAGAATGTCCTTTTGAAATAGATGATGTCAGGAGGGATTTTTGGTTCGGCGAAAGTGTCATGTATTCATCTTGTTTGGATGAATCTTTTGATAGTTGGGTCAAAAATGGTCAAGAATTACTCGCAAATCTTACCCAAGACAAGCGGAAGTTTGCAGAACAATTTACACCAGAGGAGTTTGCTGTTGTGCTATATATCGAAGCACTATATAGCAAGCACTGTCCCTACGATGATATGGGGTGGATTTACGAATATTAAGTCAAAATAATAGCATACATTTAAATTACAAAGTCATGTACGAAGCAAAAAATCCAAAAGAACTAAAAAAGTTATTGAAAGAAGACAAGTTTCCCATTCTTATAAAAGATGAAAAAACAATCCGGGTAGTAGAGGATTTAGAACAAGTAAAAAACGGAGGAAAAATGGGGGTGATTTCAGAAGCTACTGTTGTTACATTAGCCATCGTCACTGCTGTGTCATTTATTTTACTTTATGCTATATATAAAGATAAAAATATCAAAGTTGTAAGAAAACCTGATGGCACCATAATAATACAAACATTGAAATAATCTCTTATTTGACGCAACGCATCATTGCCCTTCAAGCAAACAAATAGCCGTGCCCCGCACGTTTTTTTTTGTCCCCTTCAAATCTTTCTCCCTTTCTATCTTCGCGGCATAAACCAACAAAGTCCTGCCAAACCCCGCCTATAGGAGGGGCAAGGGGAGGCCTACCGCGATATGCTATCCTTATCCTATCTCCAAAAGATACTGGCCGACATCATGCCGCCAACAAACATCATCGAATCCGATGCGGGTTACGATGCCATCATTGAACTCATCCAGTCTAAAAGGGTTGGAATCCGTCATCATTTTCGAGCCGCCAAAATTCACAAATTATTATACGAATAAAAAAAGCCGCGCGGCTTTTTCTATTATTCCTCCGAAGCAGGAGTTACTTGCGTTGGGGTGACAGTTTTGAAATCGGCCTTGGTGTTTATGCCATCTTTGATTTCGTCTTTTTCGTCTATATACTTGCTCATCAGCCAGTGATAGACATTTTGGGCAGTACCACCGGTGCCGATAGTTACTACATAGGCTTGCTCGAATTCCCATCCTAAGGAGCCCATGTAATTCATGGCATCCACCATGGAATTGAAACTCCTGATGTTTCCGTTTTCATCCATCAAAGCCTTGCTTTCAAAGAAACCTGTCTTTTGGCCAAAATCAATTTGCACGGTTACTTCATGCTTGAAAAGTTTTGCTGTGCCTTGGATTTCGGCGTAAACTTTTTGCTGTGCCTTTGCGCTTACTGAAAGAAGAAGAAAAAGGCCAAGGAAATAATACTTATGAAAGTCTTGATATGTTATTTAAATTACTGAAAATAATATATATATAAAATCATATAATTTTTCAGTCGGTAATTTGGTGTTTTTTCATTCGGTAAGTTGAGGAAATTTCATTCGGTAAGTTGAGAGTTTTTTTTTGAATCCTTTTAAGGCTTCAAACAGCCGATGGGCACCACAAATACACCATCGGGGCGCTGGTAGGCGTAATTGCCTATACCGGTCAGCACCATCAGGAATGAAGGTTTGCCCATTCGTGTGGTGTCGATGATTTTGCTGAGCGATTTCAGCGTGTCGGCACCTTTTTCTATCCAGTCGCTGCCTCCGATTTTGACTTCCACCAAACCGTATTTTCCGTTGCGCAGATGAATGACGGCGTCACATTCAAGCTTGTTGCTGTCGCGGTAGTGGTAGACGTTGCCTCCCAAGGCTTCGGCGTAGACGCGCAAGTCGCGGATGGCGAGAGTCTCAAAGATAAAGCCAAAGGTCTCCATGTCGTTGATTAGGTCGTCGGGGCCTAAACCGAGTGCTGCCGTAGCGATGCTTGGGTCGACGAAATAGCGCGTGTCGCTCGTCCTGATGGCGGCTTTGCTTCTGAGGTTCGGATTCCATGCGGGCATGTCTTCCTCCAAAAAGATTTTCTTCAGCACTTTTAGGTATTCGGCAATGGTCTCGTCGGTCATGCTCGATTGTTCGTTGGCTGTCAGGTCGGCGTAAAGGGTCGAAATCGGCACTTGCCCGCCTTGGTGACGGCTAAGGCTGCGGATGAGCCGACGCATAAATGCGGCATCACGCTGTATGTCGTCGGTGCGTGATATGTCGCTGTTAATGACGCCGTTTAGGTAGTTCTCTGCAACTTGCAAAGCGGCTTTCGGCTTCATGCTGAGGGTTTCAGGCCAACCGCCACGGCAGGCAAGGAAGGCAAGCTCGTCCATGTTGATTTGTGATGTGCCATCGGGAGCTGTGAAAACAGGTCTTTCAGACTGACCTCGCCGCTGCTGTCGCCCGACTCCCAGAGTGTCATCGGACGCATGACAAGCCACGCAAAACGCCCCGTGCCTGAATGCCAGATTTTTGCCTTGTCTTTTTCTTTCGGGACGGCAGAGCCGGTGAAGATGAACTGCCCTTGATGCTGTTCGCGGTGGTCGACTTCAAAACGGGCGGCGTCCCAAAGCTCGGGGACGAGTTCCCATTCGTCAATGAGGCGCGGCGTTTCTCCGGCAAGCAGACGCTTGGGATTGGTCTGCCCCAAATGAATGTTCTGTTCCTTGCTTGACGGATCGTCCATGTAAACCACGCTTTTGGCGTGATGGGCTGCTGTAGTCGTCTTCCCGCACCATTTTGCGCCTTGAATCAATACGGCTCCCGAAGCTTCAAGCATGTCTTCTAATTTCTCATCAACGATGCGATTGTTGTAGCTTGACATTTTTATTTTATATTTTCTGATTTCGCTGCAAAATTACTAATAATAAATGATATATGCAATATTGGTTTTTCTTATTCGGTAATTTGGTGCTTTTTCAGTCGGTAATTTGAGGTTTTTTCAGTCGGTAAGTTGGGGCGTTTTCAGTCGGTAAGTTGAGGAATTTTTGAATGTATGGGTTGATGAAAATATGTTGTTTTTTATGTCAATCCCCAATGCCAATCTATCCCTTGTAATTTCATCTTGTTTTGTTTCGTTGTAATTGTCTGATTTTTAGTTGTTTAAAAAATATTTAATAAAAATCTCTTGGAATGGTGTCAATTTGGGCTTGCAGAATCTCTTGGAATGGTGTAATTTTGCGGGTGTATAATCTCTTGGAA
>CALGBV010000445.1 GCA_937884015.1 uncultured Bacteroidales bacterium | reverse complement strand
GCTCATAATGCCCAACCCCATTGATATAATGCGCCCGCGCATCCAAAAACACATTTCGTTCCTGTAGGGACGCACCTCTTTGTGGGGACACACCGCGTGCGTCCGCTCCATCCGTCCCCACAATCGAATCGAAATAAAGAACCGCCTTCAGCAGATCCTTTCTATTGCTTTGCCCATAATCATTCTTAAAAAGCAGCTCCGCCACCAGCACCTGGCAATAGTGCCCATTAAACTCATCCAAACTATCCGCCTCCGCGCTCCCCGCAAACTCCAACATCACCGCCAAAGCACTGTCCGGCTCTTTCCACATCAGTGAGTCAATAGCCTCCAACTTCCAGCGGGCTTCTCCCTCTCCTCCAGGAGAGGGTCGGGGTGAGGTCCTTTCCCCCTCTGAGAGGGGGCTAGGAGGAGTACAACCCATCACAAGCATCATCAAAACAATCCCTATATAAAACCACCATTTCATGCCGCAAATTTAGTCAAATTCCATCAAAAACAATCAAAAATCAATTCAAAACAATTCAAGTGCTATTGTCTAATTCTTTTTCCCAACCTATTATGCCGTTTTATGAAAAACAACTATTTTTGCAGGCAGTAAACAATAACTGTCTAACATGGAAAGTAAGACATTCAATATCTATTGCGACGAAAGTTGCCATCTGGAGCACGACCACAAGAAATTCATGTTTCTCGGCTCGGTCAGCAGCGCATATCCTCAAGTCAAAAGGCATTGCCGGCGCATCGAAGAACTTAAGCGAAGCCACAACTTCTACGCAGAAATAAAATGGGCCAACGTGTCGATGTCAAAACTCCGTTTTTACCTCGACCTTGTAGATTACTTCTTCGATACCGACCTCCGCTTCCGAGCCATTGGTATTGAGAAGTCAAGGATCAAGTGCAACGATTTCAACACCTCATTCGATGATTTCTACTATAAGATGTACTACCAGTTGTTGAATTACAACATCGATACACTCTGCCATTACAATGTCTATCTCGATATCAAGGACACACTGAGTGCATTGAAAGTGAGAAGGCTGAAGGAAATTCTTAATGTAAAGTTCGGCGTCTTTCGCAATGTCCAAAACATCCGCTCCGACGAAAGCCTTTTAATGCAGCTCACCGATTTCCTGATGGGTGCCATCTCCTATAACGTGAACGACGAGGCAAAGGCAAATCCTGCAAAAGTCCAAATCATCGAAAAGATAAGCAGACACGCCCAACTGCCCGACCTTGGCAAGACCAATTATTCCAATAAGTTAAACCTCTTTTTTATAGAACTGAAGTGACATGCCACACAATCTGATTAAAGTTTACAATGAGCTGCTCGATTTGGTGGCCTATACGGAAATCCAAAGGACGGAATCCTTGAAGCGCATCTTCAATCGCGATATAGCTGAAAATCCTAATTTCGCATTCAGGACAAAGAAAATCAATCCCACTACAGCCGATGGCGAGGACACCATGGAGCGATTCTTCCGTCATCTCACAACCATGATAACCGATAAGAGCATCAACAAAAGAGAGTTCGACATGCAACGTTCAAGACGACTCCATTGGATAAAGTTTCACATTGAGGAATCAAAGAAAGACAACATGAAGGTGTTTTCTGTCCAGGAATCCCAAGGCATCAGGACCTACATCTACGATGTGGACGAACAATACGTAATCATTCTTGAACCATTGCGCAACAAAGATGAGTATTACATGCTGACGGCATATTACTTGGAGGGAAAAGACGCAGCCAGAAACAAGATGGACAAGAAGTATAAGCGAAGAATGAGCACTCTCATGTAAAGCAAAAAACGCGCAACTTCAAGGTTACGCGTTTTTCGATTTCCTTCTCTCAAATGAGAGATGAACTCGGCTGCAAAATTACGAACATTTTTATTACTGCAAACAGGTTGAATCAACATTTTTCATAAAGCATCGTAATTTAGAATCGTTTCTAATTAACTTTCTGCTATTTGGACGCATCCCCCGCCGTCCCTAAAACCTCATCGAAAGGCAAGCTACAACAGGCCGAAGGGGGTCGGGCTTTCTGGGGGTGCGCTATCGCCTGCGACCTTCAGCGGTTCCGAGGCCATCTTCCTGTTTGGTGGTCCTGCGAAAGCAGGCGATGTGTTGCTCAACATAGTGCGCAAGTCGTTCGAAGCGTACCTTCGCTTTATCTTCAAAGGCAGAGTTGAGATTCGTGTCTCCGAACTACCCGACAATGATGCGGCTTTTCTTGGCGCTGCGGCGTTGGTGAAGGCGTAGTATGTTGGTCCGATTAATATTGCGTCTATGGCGTTAAAGTCAATCATAATTCCAAACTTTTTATAAACTCTTCAATTTCAGTTTTTTTACCTCGTCTTGACGCATACCTAACCACTTTCGTCATATTGATGGAGTATCGGCTGAAGACATTCCTATAAATATGCGCCAGTTCGTTTCCTTGGTAAGCTTTGAAAAGGCGTTTGTCACAGAAAAGATCCACCAAAATCATTTCAAGCGAAGGGACTTTCACTTCCTCAACGGTTTCGGTCGGTGCCTCCGAAACCATGTTCTTCACCACCACAGACTTTGTGTCGCTCAGATATAGGTAGTTGTCAATCACATCATCCGTCGGGTTGTAATACACTTTTTTCAATTTCTCCAATAGGAAATGGAAAACCGATTCAGCAGCATCCTTTTCCACGGCAACCACATAAAAGCCATGGGCAGTAAGATGCTGTGAGAAATTATTTATCATGGCCGAATCCCAAATACAGAAATCAGCAAACGGAAACTGCTTGCCAATGCTCTTGGCCAGTTTCTTTAGTTTTGCATCAACGATATGATTATACGAATGACTTTCGCCCACCCTGAAAAGTCCTTTTGAAACGCGGGTTAATACGCCTTCTCTAACCAATTCATAAACGCGCCAGTTGATGGTTGAGCCCTTCAAGTCAGGTTCCGATTCGCGAAACCAAGCCGCAATATCAGAGGTCTTGAACAACCCCATTGGCATGAAATGCTGTATTATCTCATCATCCTGCACCATTCTTTCAATAGTTGTTTTATTCGTCTGCAAAAATACAAATTTTTGGCAATATCTGTCATTATTGCCAATTATTTGCAATAAAAAAAACATCAAATATATCATTTCATTTTGTCTATCTGGGCGCATCCCGCCGCCAGTTATCACCCGCCCGTCATTCCCGCGAAAGCGGGAACCTGCCAACTGGCGTCGGGTCGCTATGTCCGGGGGTACGCTATCGCTCCCGTGCCTGCTTCGCCAACAACCGCACCGCATCAAAACTGGCTGCTAAACAAAAGCCAAAGCACCGCAAAACGCTTTTCGGTAAAATGGCGAAGCAGCCACCAAGCCCCTCCCAGCGCTTGCGCAATTCCCCGCATGAAGGTTTCTGGTAAATCAAAACTTTCCTCTCCGCACTTAAACTCCCGACAAATCCCCAAAATCGAAAACACGTTAGCACAAAAACTTTCCACTCTCAACTCTCATCTTTCAACTCTCCCAACCCTATCAAGGTGTTCCAGCAGTTCCAAAGCCTTGTCCTGCTCGCCTCCAGCGTTCTTCGCTAACGCCTCCATTGCAGCAAGGCAATCTAATCGCGGCATCGTTCCTCCTCCGCGCTCAGGTTGCTTTGCTTCCATTGCGGCAACGCTTCAGACGCTTCCATCTCCACAGTCCATCGGCCTCTCCCCTGCTTCCACATCGTGTTAAACCCAGCAGCCGCACAAACCAAAGCTGCGAGGGTCAGCTTCTTCGCTTCCACTCCAGCCTGTCTGAAACCGCCAACGCACAAGAAAAACTCCTGAAAGGCGGCTTCCACCAACCCAAAGGGCGTTGCGCCGCGCATTGCCAACACACACTGTTGCCCAGACACCAACCTACCGCACAAGGTTCGTCGACGCTATTGCTCCCTTAATTCCGCAATAGCGACGATGAACCTTCCCAACCCCATTGGTGTCCGGTCAACAGTTCACCAACCCAAAAAATGCGCAACAAGCAACGCCCGCCCTGTGGTGCCACGCCCTTCCCACCCAACACCAACCCAAGCAGCCATCGACAGGCTCTTAACGGTTCGACGACGCAGCCGCTCCCTTAATTCCGCGTCAGGGTCGTCGAACCTAAGCCCGCCGATGGCCGCCCAACCGCTCCAACCCAACACACGGCACGGCACCACAAACCCACGCCGCCCACACACAACATTCCACTTCCAACCCACATGGTTTCAGACAGGCCTCCATTCTCGCTTCAAAGCCAACCCTCGCAGCCGCGCCCCGTCTTAAAAAAACACTTCATTATTAATCAAGCTTTATTATTAAATACTGGAAAGGGTGCCGCCCCGATTTTGCAATCCTAGAACAACGCTTTTCATTCTTTGAAAGTCCGTGCGGCAAAACTTGAAAAGGTCTGCCCCCAAGTCGTTCCTTTGTTGGGTTCAGACCTTTTCAAGACTTGCCGCCCTCACACATGTCCTTCCTTATCGGCGGCGATAACGCGAGCGAAGGGGGTGCCGCCTCCGTGCCTCCAGCGTCACGCCCTTCACTCGCAACATCGCCACCGATACGCTTTATGGCAGATAACACGCCAATCCTCCTTTTACAGTTCCTTAATTCCTGCCTCTATTTAGGGCAAAATCGGTTCGGCACCCCGTCAACACTTTTGGAAGTTTGTGGCAACAACAACGCTGATGAAACCATCAACACACAAACTTCCCGAAAGCATCCGCCTCGTTTCAATCCAAATACCAGGCACCACATTCTATTTAAGCCCAGCGGCAACAATGGGAATTGCTGACCCAAGTCGTTCCTTTGTTGGGTCAACAATTCCCGCCGTTGCCGCTTCACACATGCCTTTCCTTATCGCCGTCGATAACGCAGATGAGGGAGGTTCGGCCTCCGTGCCTCCAGCCGAATTTCCCTCATCTGCAACATCGCCGTCGATATAATTGTGGTGAATAGCACACTAAACCTTTCTTTTGAAGGTTCCCAAATCCATCTTCTTAGAAAGAATAACGAGGCGGCTGCTTTATAAGACACAGGAAACCAACCGCACAAATCCCCGTCCGCAACCCCACCAACCACCCTTTAAGAACTACCAGCAACACATAACCCCTGCCTTTTGAAAGCGGTATTTCCCAACGCACAACCAACCGCACAAAAAAAACGCAGGGGGAAGCGGTGTTCTCTCCCGTCAGTCTTCTTGCGGTTGCAATGGTGCTGCCAAGGGTATAACAAGCGGCAATAGGAAAAAATGCTGAGCTATCGTGCGCTTTTTCCTGTTGCCGCCCTTGGCAGACACCGCCGTCGCCCTTCGCTGCTGCGCTCCAGCCCGCTGCGTCGTTCCTCCTTGCTCGGTGCTCTCAGCGAGCGGTCGCCGTCTCCATTGCCAACCGCTTTCGCCTTCTGGTCGTTCGCTCGGCGCTTCCCGTGCCGCCCCCGCAACCCCCTTCTAAGGTGCGCTATCGCGCATATCTTCAGGGTGCGGCACCGCGCCTTTAGTTCAGCGCCCCTGCTGGGTCGCCCGCCCGCGGTCACTTGTCGGAGCGCTAAAGCGCATCGGGTTTTCTCACCGCCTCCAGTCTGCCACCTCTGCACACATGCCTCCACTGGTGCCAGCCCTACAGCGGTTCGCCGCGCAAGGAAGCACCGCCCCCGCCGCTCCCTCGTTCCTCAGTCCGCGGACCCCTGTGGGCGGGGTCGGGCTCCCGGGCGCGACGGGGCGCACGTCTCCGTGGTGAAGTTTCTACCAAAGTCCTGGGGTCTCTCTTTCGGTCTCTTTCGTTTGGAAGTAGGCTCAAGGCTGTTTTCCCCCTGCGTTTTTTTCTCCCAGCGCACGCCTCCACCCACCTTACAGCCCCACCCGCCACCCTATATAGAAAAACCCTACCGACTGGCAGGGGTTTTCTTGACTTTTTGAAAATCAGTAGGATAGTTCAAAATGCGGCTTATCGACGAACCGCTTCCAGTTGCCGCCCCAGACAATCCTGGCACCGACAGCATCAGCAGCTTTGAACATCAGATCCGCAAGCCGTCCGAACCCATCCCAATCGACCTTCTTCCTGTCCATCGTCAGCGGATAAAGGTCAACCGCCAACCCGTCAAGATGCTTCGACTGTAGCGTCTTCGACTTCCCAAGTTTATACATTTCCAACTGCCTTTCCTCAGTCCGCAGTCCTTCGGACACATTGAACGGAAAAGGACAGTCCACGGCGCATTTCAGCACCACCGCCTTCAGGCGTGAATCCACGCCCTCCAGCCGTTCCATTGATTTCTTCGACAGTTCCATAATTTCAGTTTTTTGTTCTAATTTCTACCATTTGTGAACGATTTCGGCTCTATCTTGAACCTTTTTTGAACAATTTTGAACCATTTCCATCTACCTACAGCGGTAAGCATCCCGCTCAAACTTGCTCATCTCCCTCCATCGCCAAGGCTCGATAGGTCGGTCATCAGACCACAGTCCTCGACCGCACATCTTCGCATCAGCTTGGAGAGTCGAATACACCGTACAATCATCATACTTGTCATAGTGCCAGGCAGAACCCTCGCGAAGCATCACCGCCCCGATGTCCTCCCCATCAACATAGACCCACACCACCAAACGGCCATACACATCACGGCGGCACACTTCCAATCCAACAGTCCTTCCGTAAATCAAGCCGTGAAGATGCCATTTGGCAACATCGCCGTAATACTGGCCAATCTCTGGCGCATCTATTCCTGCAATCCGAAACCTGATGGCAAAACCATCCTTGGTTTCTCCCTCAAAGGTGTCGCCGTCGATGACGCGCGTCACCTCAATATACATTTCACAGGAATCGGCTAACGCCGTCGCCTTCGCTTCCGCGAAGACCGTCATTCCCGCGAAGGCGGGAAACTCCATCAATAGGGCAAGCCCTATCAAAAACACAATTCGTTTCATAACTCAAAAATTTTGGTTTTAGGTGCTTGAAAGTCCAGCAGTCCGACATTTGGACACTCAATCCACCGCAAAAATAGCAATTTCAAACTATTCTATCTATAAAATCTATCATTTCTATAGATAATATCTATTATATATCAAAACATTTACTATTTTTGCAGCACCAGAAACCAAAAAACCGATAAGAGCTGCCACGGTAGCCTCAAAAATTTATCCATCCTACACGCGCTAATCCGCAGCCTTCTCATCCTTTTCAGGTCTATGGCATCAGACTGCAAGAAGATGGCCATCGTTCCCAAAGTCTATCTAACTAATTTACTAACTAACTAAACAACCAACTAAAATGGGTACAATCAAACAAGGAATCCTCGGAGGATTCAGCGGAAAAGTCGGTACAGTCATCGGCTCTTCTTGGAAAGGCATCGCCTACATGCGTGGGCAAGCCCAGTCAATCAAAAATCCTAAGACCGAAGGTCAGACAAACCAGCGAAACAAGTTCACCCTTGTCCTCGCTTTCCTTCAGTCAATCATGTCATTTATCAAGGTCGGCTACAAGAGCCACGCACAGAAGCAGAGCGCTTTCAACGCCGCCATGAGCTACATCCTTAAGAACGCCGTCACTGGCACCGCTCCAGACTATGCCATCAACTATGCCAATGTGCTGGTCTCGCGCGGCAGCCTCACGGCCCCCGAAGGTGCCGCAGCCTTGGCCGCTTCTGGCAAAGTGACCATCACTTGGAACGACAACAGCGGCAGCGGCCTGGCCGCTTCCACCGACAAGGCAATGGTCGTCCTTTTCGACGAAGACAAGGGTGAAGCCGTCACCACCACCGAAGGTGCAGCGCGTAACGCCGAAACCTTAGACCAGGCAGTCCCCGCCGCTTGGGAAGGCGACACCGTTCACGCCTACATCGCTTTCATCGCCGCCGACGGCTCTATCGTTTCCGATTCCGTCTACGCCGGAAGCGTAACCGCCGCCTAAATCCATCCCAGCAGTCCGATGAAAAAGCCGCCCAACGGCGGCTTTTTTTAGACACCCTCGCCCCATGAGAGAGGGTCAGGGTGAGGCCAAGTTCAAGTCCGTACCAACTCCGTACCAACTCCGTACCAAGTCCGTACCAAGTCCACTCGGCTTATCGCCGATTCCGGCCTTGAAAAACCGCCTTCAGGACTGCAAAAATTAACCTGGTCATAAATCCGCTTTTAACACGGCAAAATCCAAAATCTGACTACTATGGGCGTGATCAAATTAGGCATCCTTGGAGGTTTCTCTGGAAAAGTCGGTTCTGTCGTCGGATGCATCGTCAACGGCGAAGCAGTCATCAAGGCATTGCCGACCGAAAAAGGCAGAAGCTCAACGGCTCAGCAGGAGGCGCAAAGGAAAAGGCTCATCACCATCTGCAAATTCCTCAAACCCTTGCTGCCATACATCCAAGCCAGCTTCCAGCACGATGCCGTTTTCCAAAGCGAATACAACGCCGCTTTTGCGGCCAACATCAAGAACGCCATTCTCACCGATGGCGACAACCCTAAAATCGACTACACCCGTGCCATCGTCGCACACGGCAGTCTGCCGCCCGAAGTCCACAGCGTCAACGCAGCCGTCTCCGACGGCCTTGTTGAAATAACCTGGACCAACAACAGCATCGTCGAGCAAGCCGATGACGACGACATCATCCTGCCGTTGCTCTACAACATGGCAAAGGCAGAAACCGTCTTCGACCTCGACACTTTCCGCCGCATCGATGAACGGCTCACCCTGCAAACGCCGCCCCATTGGGCTGGCGATTCCTTCGCAATCTACTTCGCCATCTCTAAGGCAAGCAGAAAGCGAGTCTCCAACTCTTTCTATCTCGGCACTTTCCGTGCCTAAACAACCATTTAACAACCAAAATCCATTAAACTATGGGAACAATCAAACAAGGAATCCTTGGAGGATTCAACGGAAAAGTTGGCACCGTCGTAGGTGCTTCTTGGAAGGGCATCAGCTACATGCGTGGCATCGCCCAGTCTGTCAGAAACCCAAAGACCGAAGCACAGGTCAAGCAGCGTAATTTCTTCACCGAACTCAACGAGTTGGCAAGCCAACTCTCGGCTGAGCAAATCCGCTGTCTCTTTCCTACATCCGTGGGCAAGATGAGCCATCGCAACGCGCTGGTCAAGCAGCTTGCCGAATGTGCAACCGAAACCGATGGCGTGAAGTCCATCGACTTCGCTGAAATCGGTTCACTCGGCAATGCAAGCCAAGCCAACATCCCAGATGTCTCGGCAACCGTCAGCGGTACCAATCTCGTCATCACCATCCCGACAGGCGACATCTATGCCGAACAGCACGACCAAGAATACCCCGTGTTCATGGTCATCAACCAAACCAAAAAGACAATTGCGATGGTCAATGCTGCAGCACCTTTCGGCACTGCCGCCCACACTTTCGCACTTGCCCAGTTCGGCGAATCGACCGACACCTTCAGGGCAGTGATGTATAACAGCGGAAGCAAGATGACCATCCACGGCTTCGGCACAATGGGCATTGCGGAAAGACCGCCAAGAAAATAAGGTCTTCCGTAACAAAATCATTAAATCATTAACCGTCATTCCCGCCGTCATCCTCGCGGAGGCGGGGACGGGAACCTAAATCAAAAACCACATGGGAACAATTAAACAAGGAATCCTTGGAGGATTCAACGGAAAAGTCGGCACCGTCGTAGGTGCTTCATGGAAGGGCATCGCCTATATGCGTGGGCAAGCCCAATCAGTCAGAAACCCCAAGACCGCCGCACAGGTCATGCAGCGCAATTTCTTTGCGCAACTCACCTCGTTGGCAAGCCAACTCAGTGACGACCAGTTGCGTTCGCTCTTTCCGCAAAGCGTCAAGGGCAAAACGCGCCGAAACCTGCTGCAACGCCAGTTGTCGGCTTGCGCCGTCACCGCTGATGGCGTGAAGTCCATCGACCTCACACAGCTTGAAGGCATCGGCAACGGCGAGAAAATCAACTCCCCGATGCTCACGACCGAAATCTTGGAAATGGGCGGCCCCGACGGGTTCTCAATCGGCTTCATCATCGAATATGATGACCTTAAAGCCATCGTCAAACCAGACGACGCAAACTTCATCATCGTCGCCTACAATGTCACCAAAGGCCGAATCGGCATCTTCAACACGCCTTACACGGGCACTGACTTCAACATCGATGCCCAAACTAAAGGCTGGGGCGATATCGGTGACACCGTGCGTTTCTACATCACCTATGCCGCCTCCGGCGAAAATGTCTCGATGCGCGGCTTCGGCAGCTTCATCATCAAGACACGCGCCGAAAAGAAAGGCCGCAACATCAGCAAGAACGAAGCCATTACCTCAAACGGTGACGGCGATGGCGATGGTGACGGCAACATGGGAATCAATCAGCCCAATCATCCCAATTTGAACGGCATTACCATAGGCGATGAAAACGGCGGAAACTCAGGCACCACACCGCCAAGAAACGATGAAAGACCTGTTTCGGGTGACGGTGACGGTGGCAACGACGACATCCCGACACCTTCGTTCCACTCTGACGAATATGACTACTAATGCCATGAACGCCTACGAATGGACAACCACGCTGCTCGTCCCCATCACTGGGGTCGTCTCTTGGCTCGCCGCTACGCGGCTACGCCAAAACGCCACCATCAGGGAAATGCAGCAAACCATCTTCAACCTCGTTGAAGAAAACAAGCGCGTCTATTCCGAACTGACGGAAGCCCGGCGGGAAATCGTCGGGCTTTCCGCCCAGCTCGCCCAGCTCACCGCTGAAAACGGCGAACTGAAGCAGATGATCGAGAACTTAACCGAACTTTCCTAAAACGATTGAAGCATGAAAAGACTTGCATTTTTCACCTTGGCCATCCTTTTCGCCTGCTGCTCATGCAACTCGCAGCGACACGCCGCAAGGCGCATCGGGCGAATCGCGGAGCGGCATCCCGAACTGGTCGCGCCACAGGCGCATCCCATCGACACGCTGCTTGCGCTCCCTTCGGTCGCCGACAGCGCAATCTTTTCCATCGTCCCGCTGCTGATGGGCGACACCATCACCATCCCGACGGCAAAAGGCAGCTTCAAAATCGGCAGGGAAGGGAAGCGTCAGGACAGTCTCGCCGTAAGCTACCACGCCGAGCAGCAGCCCATCCGCTTCACCGACACCATCCGTTTCGCACAAGTCGTCATCCACGATGAGCAGCGCAGCGAAGGCCGTCCTTCCAGCCGTCATTCCCGCGAAGGCGGGAACGGGAACCTTTTGGCCATTGCCGCCATCATCCTAATTGCTTCATTCCTGGTCCTAATCTTTAGGATCTGCAACCGAAACAGATGAGAACCATCTGAAAAACCAAAAACCAATTTTTTGAAAGGCCGTGCCATCATGGTGCGGCTTTTCCTTTTATGAAGACACACGCCGCCGCCAGAGCGCAAGCGCACGAACCTTGCCCGATGGGCACGCTAGCAGCGGCTACTTTCACGGCTCAAAGGATAGCAAGAAAAGCGACTGCCTTTAACAATGCTCGCTGGTGCTATCCATTGAGCCGCGAAAGTTTTGTATTTGGTTTTCCCCTTACCGCGCCAACAATTTTCACTACTCATAAGAGCCGCCTGCCTGCCAAATGCACGGAAGAAAGCAACCGCCTTCAAAGTCGTTTTGCTGGCCGTGCCTTCGTCAGTCAGTCGGGTTAAAACCATTAGAAAAATAGAGTAGGAGAAGGGCAAGAAGCGTGAGGAACGCCATCGCTTAATAAAATCGAATTGGAGTATGGAAAAAAATAGTACTTTTGCAATGCCCTTAAAAACAAGGGTAACTATTTTTTTTGCGTTTTGCCGCTTCCTCGGAGGCGGCAATTTTTCTAAATCTATATTTTCCGTGTGTCCACTTAGGCAGGGTATCAGCAAAAAATATAGGTATAGGTTAGAAATCTCTTTGGAAATTTGTGTCCACTTTGTGTCCACCAAGAAATGAAAAAGGAGTTAGATGCGTTTCTAACTCCTTGATTTTCATTGTCGGGGCAAAAGG
>CALGBV010000444.1 GCA_937884015.1 uncultured Bacteroidales bacterium | reverse complement strand
AAGGTGAAAAAACGTAAAAATTTCATTGTATTAGAGTTTTGATAAATTGTTTTCGTATTCGTTGATGATGTCCTGTTCTACTTTTTCGCAGACTGGAACGAGTGGCAGACGCAAGACGTTTTCGCAAAGTCCCATGCGTTGCATCAGACATTTGATGCCCGAAGGATTGCCATCAGCAAAGATTAACTGATTCATTTTCAACATGCCGAAGTGTAATCGTAGAGCTTCTGCAGTGTTGCCTTCCTTTTGTGCGTGAATCATTTGTGAAAAAGGTTTGGTGTAGGCATTGGCAGCCACCGAAATCACGCCTTGGGCACCCAAAGCCATCAGCGGCTGCGTGATGCCGTCGTCGCCCGAAAGGACATCGAAATCGGCTGGCTTGTCGCGCAATATCTCCATGATTTGCTGCAAGTTGCCCGATGCTTCTTTTACTGCAATGATGTTCGGATGCTTGGCCAATTCAACGCAAGTGGCGGCTTGCAGGTTGACGCCAACACGGCCTGGCACGTTGTAAAGCACCACAGGAACGGGACTTGCATCGGCAATGGCTTCGAAATGCGCTTTCATGCCGCGCTGGTTCGGCTTGTTATAAAACGGAACGACACTCAGAATGCCCGAAATGCCCGTGAAATCCTGTGCTTTAATGGCATCAATAACAGCTTGCGTGTTGTTGCCGCCCATGCCCAAAAGTATGGGAAGACGGTTGACGTTTGCTTCAAGTATGGTCTTGATAACCAGATTTTTCTCTTCGGCAGAAAGGGTAGGGGCTTCGGATGTCGTGCCCAAGACGACCAAAAAATCTGCACCATTGTCGATGACATGATGAACTATCTTTGTCAATGATTCTGCGTCAACGGAATGGTCTGAATGAAAAGGAGTTATGAGGGCAATGCCCGTGCCTTTGAATGGATTGTTTTTCATTGTGAAATGTTATTTTGGATTGCCGGCCAATGCGGTCAAGTAGTTGTGAAGGACTTGGATGTTCGACACAAGGCTGGCGTTTTTCGTGTTTTCGATCACTAAATCGTAAATTTTGATGTGCTCGCTTTGCCTGAAACTGACTCTGAAATCGGTCTTGGGCAAAATGCAAAGATAATCGCTTATGTCAGTGAGGTTTGTGGCCATGTTGACAATGATGTTCGATGAGGGCAGCTTTTTCAGGTATTCGTGTTTTTCGTGTTTCAGGACGCTCATGAAGCCGAAATCTTTTGGCGTGATTTCGGTGTATAAATCGCTCTGCAACATGTTGTCCGACATCTGTTCGCACAAAACGATAAACCCGCAGCGGCTTGAACCGAAAAGGCTTTTAACGGTGTTCTCGATATTCTTCAGGGTGGTCTTGTCGCGCTCTTCAAGAATAATGATGACAGAGTTAACTTTCAGCATATTAGGCAGTTTCACTGGATCTTTTATCTCCGTGAAACGTTCCAAAGCCTTGTGCAAAGCCCTGTATCTGATTTTGTCAATTATCTTCATGCCGCAAATGTAGCGTTTTTTATTATAAATAGGTGTAATATTGTTCTGAAAACGCTATTTTTGCTGAATAATTGTGCAAGATGCGCATTGAAATGTTTTTGATATGTCGATGCTTATTACGGTTTTAGGAAGCGGAACGTCGCAGGGAGTGCCGGTTATCGGTTGCCAATGTCCTGTCTGTCAGTCGGCTGACCCGCGCGACAAACGCTTGCGTACTTCTATTTTGATTCAGACGGAACAAGTGACCGTGGCCGTTGATGCAGGTCCCGATTTCCGTCAGCAGATGTTGCGTGAAAATGTGAATCGTCTTGATGCTGTGCTGATTACGCACGAACATAAGGATCATATCGGCGGTTTGGACGATTTGCGGCCTTTCATTTTCCGTCAGGAGAAGCCGATGGTTCTGTATGTCTCCGATGAGGCTTTGCCTGAACTGAAACGCGAATATTCCTACGCTTTTGAGGAACATCCCTATCCTGGTGCGCCTTCCTACGACATCCGTAAACTCGATGAAACGCCTTTCGATTTGGGCGATTTGCATATCGAGCCGATTCGTTTGAAACACTTTACTTTGACGTGTTATGGTTTCCGCATTGGGAAATTTGCATACGTTACTGATTTGAGCGAGATTCCAGAAGGAATTGTTGACCGCTTGCAAGGTGTTGATTACCTAATTATTGAGGCCTTGCAGAAGAAAAAACACTATTCGCATATCACATTGGATGAAGCGATTGCAGTGGCCAAGAAAATCAATCCGAAACGGACTTGGTTCACGCATTGCAGCCATAGCATGGGGCGTTATGTGGATGTTTGCCGTGAGTTGCCCGAAGGCATGGCTTTGGCTTTTGATGGCATGAAATTTTTGGTGGAATAACTTGCATTGTTCTGAAATTTGGTTTTTATTTGCAAAAATTTACGACTATGAAATCAACAATTGCCCAACATTTAATCAAGGTCGCTGACCTGAATCATCATGAAACTTTCTTTGCCGGCCGTTGCGCCGAATGGCTTATCGAAAGTTCTTATTTTGCTATCAATCAATATCTTGATACGAAAAATGTAGTGTTGCTTGTCCAGCATGGCATCAATTTCCGTTTCCCGATGTTTGTCGGCGAAATCGTTACTTTCGAAAGTAAGGTCGTCAGTGCAGGCAGAAGCACGGTTACGGTTTACACCAAAGTCTATAAGAGCAACGACCCCGACACGATTTGTGCCTACGGCTATTGCACTTTCTCGCATTTGGATTCTAACCATCAGTCGCGCCCTCACGGCTTGGTGATTACGCCTGAAACCGAAGAGGAAGTTGCCTTGCAGCAAGAAGCCAACGAAATCGTAATGGAATCGTTGAAACGCGCCAGCCGCAATAGGAGATATTAAACTATCTCTTTCGGATAGCAAATAAAGTGTTTTACGACAGGTTGCGAAAGCACTGAGATGTTCAGCTGGTCGGAGGCCTCGCTGATGTCTTTCAACGTGCCATCCTTATACAGAATATTGATGGCCGACTTCTTCGGGTGGTAAGCGTGATTCGATGATATGCCTTGAAGAAGCAGAAAATCAGCATCTTCCAAGCTCCAACCGTACATTTTTGCAATCTTGTGGCGTTTGTCATCGACATAGTTCTCGTCGAATGGCGTTTCCTGCATTTCGATTTTGAACAAGTGTCTGTTGATGAGCCGGTTGCTTAATTCCGACAAAACGGGGTCTTTGTCGTAACTCCACATTTTTACGGCAGTCATCACATCGTAATCATCCAGTTTGCAGAACTGGTCGAGGGCGAAATCCTTGTCTTCGAAGTCGTTGAATTCGCATTGACTTTTCAGGAAAAACGACAGGGCAGGGGTGGCGGGCAAATCGCGTTCTTGGCTGAGCATTTTGGCGCGTTTCAGGATTTTCATCAAGGTGTATTCTGCGCTGAGCACGGTCTTGTGCATGTAGACCTGCCAGTACATGATGCGTCGCGAGACGATGAAACTCTCGACGGAATAAATGCCTTTTGCTTCGATGGCAAGTTC
>CALGBV010000443.1 GCA_937884015.1 uncultured Bacteroidales bacterium | reverse complement strand
CAGAGTATGTGCCGCTGTCAGGCAGAGAGGAGTGGGCTTGATGAATCAAGCCCCTACGGGTTTGGAAAATGCCTTGCATTTTCTTGAAATACTGCGCTATAATCTACAATAGGGAAAGAATGAGTGAGTGTACCCTTTTGGCGTTCTTTCCGCGGGGGGGGGGCCCCCGAGAGAGTTAAGGTGACAGGGATGAAAATAGATGCTTTGACAGCCAGGGATTCTTCTCTGGCCTCACAGGGACGCATGCTGAGTAACCGCACGCGCACGGAGACGGCTTCGTTTTCCGACCAGCCGTTCAGTTTGCGGATTTGGTTGATGTCAGCAAAGACGAAACGCTCGTCAAACTCATACAAGCCCGTTTCAAAAATGCCTTTTACGGTAAACTTTCGTCCCCTTGCCTGCATGTCCTTGTCGACAAACCAAACGCGGACCTCGTCACCGGTTTTCAGCAGCATTTTATCAGCTATGACTTTGGAAATCAAGACTTCAGTGGAACGAACGCTATCGGAATAAACAGGCACTTCACCATCGACAACGCAAGTGGAGAAATACGACCAATCGTAATCAGAGCCAACGCCTTTTAGCACCACACCTTGAATTTCATCCTCAGTCTTAATCATGCCCGCCTTGTTGGCAACCATTTGATAATGGCTGATTTCATCGAAAGCACCTAACCGGCTGACCAACAGCGAATCCAATTGGAATGGCGTTTCCTCGACCGACTCGTTTTTGTCCAAGGCCTGCACATGAACGGGTGCCACAAAACCGATGACCTTGTCGCGAATCTGGTTTTTGAAACCAACGACAACAGCCCACGAAATAATCATCACAATGATGGCCAAGGCTACGCTTGTGACGGCAAGGCGCATCACCGTCGAAGAGAGGTTTTGCTTCGACAATGAAAACAATCGGTCTGCTATGAATTTCGAACCTGATGCCATGATTTCGTTTCAAAGACTGCAAAGATAGGGTTTTAATTTCAGAAATTTAGTTGTTATGAAAAGAAAAACAAAAGAGACCGAACCTTTCGGCTCAGTCTCTCCTATTTCAATATCGGTTTTTTACTTGTTATGGCCAGAATCGAAATTGGCTTTCACGGCATCAATCTGACCGATGTTGGCGGAGATTGTATCATTTTCCGTTATTCCGCAAGCATTCAGGATTTTACCTTTCAAGTCGCTGTTTTCCATCCAGCCTGTAAACTGTTCTGCACCAGGACCGTAGGCAAACGCCATGACCGGCAGACAAGTATGGCTTCCTGTAGAATAATCCAATGAAACGCTGCTGTAATGTCCCTTCGGGTCTTTCATGGTCAAACCGCCGGTTTCGTGGTCGGCAGTGACAACAAGCAAAGTGTTTTCGTGGGTTTTCGCATAATCCAAGGCAACCTGAATGGCATCGCTGAAATCCTTAATTTCGTCCACCATATAGGTCGAGTCGTTGGCATGGCAGGCAAAGTCGATTTGCGAGCCTTCCACCATCAGGAAGAAACCGTTTTCGCTACCATCCAAGGTCTCGAGAGCGGTTTTCACGCCACGCGGCAGAAAATCGCCTCTTTCGGAAATGACAGGCAAATGTTCTTCTTCAACCAACACGGCATATTTCTTATTGGTGACATCGATATTGGCCAGCGAGTCATACACTTTCCAACCTTTTTGGGTCATTTCCTCAAGCAAATCGCGGCCATCTTTGCGCTGATTGAAATGCCAGCGGCCACCGCCAATCATCACGTTGAGGTTGTCGCAATTCATCATCTGCTCGGCAATCGTTTCATACTGATTTCTTCCAGGCACCTTGGCATAGAAAGCGGCTGGCGTAGCGTGCGTTGCATAGCAAGTGACGACAATGCCAGTGGTCTTTCCGTTCTCGGCCAAAACATCAAGGACAGAGCGCATCGGAATGGAATCGGGCGTCATGCCAACCATGCCGTTTCTAGTCTTGCCGCCGCAAGCCAAAGCCGTTCCTGACGCAGCCGAATCGGTAATGTCGTTGCTGGCGGACTTGGTTATCACAATGCCAGAATACGGAAATTCAGTGAAAGCCAAATCGTTGTCTGATGCTAACATGGTGGCATAAATTTGGGGCAGCGACAAGCCGTCTCCAATCATGTAAATGACATTGACAGCCTTTGGAGATTCAGGGGTCTGCACCTCAGTTTCCTTTTCCTTGCACGATGACAAAACACCCAATGCCAAAAGGATAGAGAATGATAGAATTGACAATTTACGCATCTTATTCCAATTATAATTATTTCCTTGCAATGACTTTTTTCACTGCCTCAACGATGTCTGGCGTATCCAAATGATAAGCCTTCAAAAGTTCATCAGGCGTGCCGCTTTGACCGAAAACATCGTTGACGGCCACCATCTCAATCGGGCACGGATTGTTCATGGCCAAAACCTGAGCGATGCTGTCACCCAGACCGCCATTGCGCTGATGTTCTTCAGCCGTCACGACGCACTTTGTCTTTGCCACAGATTTTAGCACAGCATCAACATCCAAAGGCTTGATGGTGTGAATGTTAATCAATTCGGCATTGATGCCCATTTCTTTCAGAATCGGCAGTGCCTGAACTGCTTTCCAAACTAAATGACCACAAGCAAAAATGGTGACATCGGTGCCTTCCTGCAACATTTGGGCCTTGCCGATTTCAAATTTTTCGTCGACAGGCGTGAAATTCGGCACTTTCGGACGGCCAAAACGCAGATATACAGGGCCATCGTATTCAGCAGCAGCAATCGTGGCAGCCTTCGTCTGATTGAAATCGCAAGGAACGATGACCGTCATGTTGGGCAGCATTTTCATCAGGCCGATGTCTTCCAGAATCTGGTGCGTTGCGCCATCTTCGCCCAGCGTGACGCCAGCATGCGATGCTGCAATCTTCACGTTCTTATTGGAATAAGCCACCGACTGACGGATTTGGTCGTAAACGCGGCCCGTTGAGAAAGCGGCGAAAGTGCCCGTAAACGGCACGAAACCACTCAAAGCCATACCGGCAGCCATGTCAATCATGTTGGCTTCGGCAATGCCCGTCTGGAAAAAACGCTCCGGAAATTCCTTTGCAAAATCGCCCATCTTCAATGAGCCAGTCAAATCGGCGCAAAAAGCGACCACTTTCGGGTTGCGGCGGCCCGCTTCAAGCAAACCTTCGCCAAATCCCGATCTTGTATCTTTGTTATTTTGTACTATGAAATCCATATTATTCTTGGTTTTCGGTTTTCAGTTATTGATTTTCAGTCGAACTGACTACTGAAAACTGATAACTGAAAACCAATTATTTAATAATCTCCTAAAGTTTCTTCCAATTGTGAGAGTGCGTTGGCAGCCTGTTCATCATTTGGAGCAGAACCGTGCCATTTGTGTGTGCCCATCATGAAATCGACACCCATACCCATTTCGGTGTGCGCCAGAATCAGTTGCGGTTTGCCTTGATGTGCGCCTTTGCGGGCTTGATTCAGAGTGTCAACCACTTCCTGCATGTTGTTGCCGTT
>CALGBV010000442.1 GCA_937884015.1 uncultured Bacteroidales bacterium | reverse complement strand
GCTCAACTTAGTAAGCAAGCGAAAGATGACCAAACAAATGGTGCTGATGGTGGATTACGACAGCGAGAACCTCAGCGACCCGAAACGCGCCGCCACCTACAACGGTCCGACAGCGACCGACCATTACGGACGGCTCATCCCAAAGCCCTCGCACGGCAGCGTGACTTTGGAACAATACACCTCATCGACGAAACAACTCACAGCGGCAGCCATGGAATTGTTCGCCCGCATCGTCAACCCGAACTTGCTGGTACGACGGCTTAACCTCACGGTGAACGATGTGATTGACGATGCCGAAGCCAAGGAAAAGAACCGGCAGCAAGGACAGCTTGACCTCTTTGCCGACTACGAGGCCCTGCAGCAGCAAAAAGAACTCGACGATGCGGCCTTAGCCAAGGAAAGGCAGATGCAGGAAACCATTCTGGAAATCAAGAAGAAATTCGGCAGCAACGCCCTGCTGAAAGGCCTGAATTTCGAGGAAGGCTCGACAGCAAAGGAAAGGAACCGACAGATAGGAGGACACAAGGCATGACGGACAATTACGAAGACATCATCGACCTGCCGCACCACGTCTCAAAGACACACCCCAAGATGCCGATGTGGAACCGAGCCGCCCAGTTTGCGCCTTTCGCCGCCTTGACCGGCTACGACGCCGCAGTGAAAGAGACCGCCCGCCTGACGGAAGGCCTGATAGAACTTGGAGATGATGACAATGACAACCTGAACCGCCAGATGGCGCATCTCAAAAGCATCATTAAGGAACAGCCCATTGTGAGCGTCACCTATTTCGTTGCCGACAACCGCAAACAAGGCGGTTCCTACCAAAACAAAGAAGGCCAGTTGAAAGACATCGACGAAACCGCACGCTGCTTAGTGTTTACCGACGGAACGAAGATTGAAATGAACAAGGTGATTGGGTTGGAACAGATGGAGTGATGTTTGAGCGAAACACCAGGAAAACGTTTCATCCATTCCAAACTGTCCAATAAGATTCTACATTTTCATATATATATATCATTTGAAGTCGTTTTTTTGCTATTTTTGCAACCCAGAAGCAAAATCAACAAAATAACATTTCAATAAAATGAGAATCAAACATTTAATTAAAAAAGGAGCATTAATTATGCTTATGTTATTCTGCGCTTCATTCGCTGGATGGAGCCAAAATGCGGAATATCTTTTTTTTGACCGCCTTAAATTCGGCATCATAGAAGACAACAAAATCGCATTGCTTGGACCTGATGAGAATTTTTCAGGTGGCGTCATCGAACTTCAGGATACGTATCTCAATCCTGCAAACAATGTCACCTACACTTTGGTAATGATTGTTGATCGGGCATTTGAAAACTGCACTTCCTTGACAGGCCTGAACATTAGCAAGACTGCGCATTTGCAAACCATCTTGGACGAAGCCTTCTATGGCTGCACCAATCTTACCGGCAGCATCAACATTCCTTATCACATGCGAACCATAGGCAACAGCGCTTTCTATGGCACAGGTATCACTACGGTAAATTGCTATGCCCCTAACCCGCCAACTTTGGGAGATAACGTTTTTCCCAGCAATGCCAAGATAGAAACCGTGAATTTCATGACTTATAAAAACAATGATTCATGGAACGCTTACACCCTGGAAGCAAACAGTTTCTATAGATGTCCCACCGAGTACGATATTTTATACTATTACAATTACATAGATATCATTGACAATACTGTGGAGTTATATAAAGTAAGTCTTGCTAACAGACCTTACCATATTGTTCATCAGCAACCTCGTTGGTTCTATTGGGAGAATATTACTGTTCCTGAAACGGTTACGGAAAACAGCACGGCTTATTCCGTGGTTTCAATTGCTGATGGATTGTTCGGAACTGAATCCGGCGTTGGGGGTGCAGATTTTTTTGAAAATATCACGATAGGCAAAAACGTCACCCGCATCGGCAACGCCGCATTCAAGGGATTAAGGAGCAGGGATGCAAATGATAATGTTTCCGACATGAATTTAACCTTCCAGTCCGGTTCACAGCTTGAATACATCGGCGATGAAGCATTTGCAGGTTGCGCCGACATTAAGGTCCTGGACTTGCCTACGGGTGTCAAGCATATCGGCAGCCAAGCCTTTAAGGATTGCACCGGCTTAGTAGGCTCCCTGGTCTTGAGCGAGGCCGTGGAAGAAATCGGCGAAGAGGCTTTCAGCGGATGCAGCAATTTCAGCAAAGTGGAATGTTGGAACCCTGAGCCTCCTGTTGCTGGCCAAAACGCCTTCCAAGGCCTTACCGACAAAACACTATATGTGATGGACGCAACGCGTTACACCGCAGGCGGCAATTGGGGCGGTTTTGAAAACATTGAAAGCCTTGGTATCACTTTTGATGGTCCAAAAATTAGCAATTGCAAGAACCGTTATAGGGTTACAAGTCAGAACACGGTCGAAGTGTATGGCTTTATCACTTCCGGAGAATGGCCTGATAATGCTGATATCAATATCCCTGACGAAGTGACTCACGACGGGCAGACTTACCTGGTTACTTCAATTGGCGAAAACGCATTGAACCTTAATCATTTAGACAATCCACGCATCGGACAAATCACCATCGGCAAGAATGTCAGGATTATCAAAAGGCAAGCCTTCATTTGGACAACGAACAAGAACAGTTATCGGCATATCACTTTTGCACCCGATTCCCAATTAGAGGAAATCGGTGATGAGGCTTTCCGCGACGCTAACAGTTACGATGGCAGCCTCATACTTCCAAAGTCATTGAAAAAAATAGGCAAAAGAGCTTTTTACGTCTATGGGTTTAACAGTTCTCTAAACATGTCAGCAATCTATTGCCTCGCCCCGACCAAACCCGAAGTTGGCACTAAAGCCTTTGAGATGCATTACGGGCTTACTCCCGATCTAATTAACGTTCCACTATACGTGTTAGATGTCGAAGAATACACCACCCCTTCAAACTGGGGTAGCATCCAGCAAATTTTGCCTTACTCATTCAACGACGACTATTTCGATTATACATGCACTTCCAACAGCACCGTGGCCATCACAGGTTACAGAAAGACCAACCCTGTAATTGATTTTGACCAAATAATAGACGAAGCCGTCTCGCTTCCATTAGATAACTCACCGATGAATGTGACGACGATTGCCGCTCATGCCTTTGAAAACAACACGACTTTGACAGAAATAATAAACCTGCCTTTAACAGTTGTCTTCATAGGCGAAGCTGCTTTCAAGGGCTGTAGCAACCTGACCACCGTCAGCGTCTTCAGCAATCTTACGGGCATAGGCGACAGCGCCTTTGAAGACTGCACATCATTAACAGGCCTGACTTCGTTTCATCCTTCCCTCGGCATTGAAACCATCGGGGCAAAAGCCTTCAAGGGCTGTGCTTCGCTGACCAGATTCAATCTGCCAGCCCTCACAACCATTGGCGACAATGCCTTTGAAAACTGCACATCGCTTGCTAATGTCAATATGCAAGAGGGTCTCATTTCCATCGGTGCCGGAGCCTTCAAAGGTTGCGCTGCACTGACCCGTCTTAACCTGCCGGAAGGCATCACTGCCATTGCTGCTGAAACCTGCTCGGGCTGCACAGCATTGACTCACATCGAGTTCCCAAGCACCCTCACATCCATTGGCGACCGTGCCTTTGAGGACTGCCGGGAAATCATGCATATCTTTTCACACGCCATCGAAGCTCCTACAGTTGGCGAGAATGTCTTTTACGAACCATCAGGATTACATTGGGGCAATCTCATTATTTCCACGCCGGTTGTCACAAATTACCGTCCTTCTGAAACATATATCGGACAAGGATGGGCTGGCTTCTTCAAATCGGTTTTCCACCAAGCCGACTATTACCTCAACGGCATTAAATACTCCCGTTTGAGCGACACGGAAGCCATGCTGTCGGAATACCAGGACTGGAAACTCAGTGGTTCGTTTACAATTCCCGAGACCATCACTGACGGTGACAATACGATGACCATCACTCGCATCAGCGATCACGCATTCCGTATCTGCCAAGATATTACAACCATCACATTGCCCGAAACAATTCACACTATCGGCAGTTTTGCCTTCAATTCATGCAAAAGCTTGACTGACATCAATTTTGATGGCAATGTCTCTGCCATCGAATCAATGACATTCAACTTCTGCGAGAATCTGAGCAACGCAACCGCCCAACGTTTCATTAAAAACGCAACCTCAATCGGCGATAACGCATTCAACGAATGCCGAAACATTACCGAGATAACCTTCAATCACGGTATCACTTCCATCGGCAGCCAAGCATTCGACAACTGCCCATTGACGCAGGTCATTTGCAATGCAAGCACAAAGCCTTCGGCTGGCAACCTCTCCTCCAACCTGACGGAAAATGCAAAAGTGTTCATACCCGAATGTTACGGAACATGGGGCGGCATACCTGAAGCAAAACTGGTTAAGGTGGCCAACTTCGAGCTTTGCGAAGGAAATCCATGCATCCATTACCAGGGCAGCTGGCTGCAAGATGCACCACAAGCAAACGACTACATCTATTTCCTCGACGATTACACCACGACAGGCAGCAGCAGAATAAATGCAGCATTGCTGTCCGTCAATAGCGGTGTCGTACTAAACAACAAACACATTATTGCCGGCAGCACCTTTATTGAAGATGGCGCCCAAATGATTTACAATGTGAGCGAGTCGCTTAACAATGTGACCATAAGAAAGAGCATCAATGCGTTCACACCGGGAGCGAAAGACGGCTATTATGCCATCACTTGTCCGTTCTCATCTGGCTACACGAACAACCTGACCGCAGGCGAAGGCGATTATGACCTTTACTACTATGACGAGCCGACACACTATTGGATGAATTACAAGCAGGAATCCACTGGATTTTTCCATTCTTGCAGAGGTATGCTTTATGCCTCAGCTGCTGACAGAATGATTCAATTCACAGGTTCCTTGGTGACAAGTTATTCAACAACAGGAATGCTTGGTCAAATAATGTCGTATACTGAAAATCTCGACGTCTTGCGCGGCTTCAACCTGATTGGCAACAACAACACCTGCGATGCAGTTGTGGCCGACGGACGTCCATTCTATGTGATGAACGAAACTGGAACCGGCTTCGTGTTAGGCAACGTGGTGAAGGCTTGCGAGGCAGTACTCATCCAAGCCACTGCTGATGACAATGGCAAATTCCTGCAATTCGAAGCACCAAACAGCACCAGGGCAAGCCAAGCTAAGATTGAACTTGCCGTTGGCAACGGGGAGCAATCGCTCATCGACAATGTGCGCATCTGTTTAGGCAGCAATGCACGCATGAACAAATTCTACCTGAACGAAGGTCACACCAAACTTTACATCCCTCAATACGATGAAGAATTTGCCGTCGTTTCGGCAGAATCCGTTTCGACAGGCTCAACGGGCCTTACGGAAATGCCAGTCAATTTCAAGGCTGAAAAGGATGGCAAATACACAATTAGCGTGAATGTGGAAAACCTAGATGTGGACTATCTGCATCTTATCGATAATCTGACTGGTGCCGATACCGACATGATGGCCGCCGCTTCGACAGGCTCAGCGAGCTACACATTCGATGCCAAAACAGACGATTATGCCTCGCGTTTCAAACTGGTGTTCAGCGTAAACGGCGATGCCGCTTCGACAGGCTCAGCGGGCGACTTCGCCTTCATCAGCGACGGCAACCTCGTCATCGACAATATCGAAGGTCAGGCCATATTGCAAATCATTGATGCACTTGGCCGCGTGGTCAGCAGTGAGATTGTCAGCGGAAGCTACAACAAAGCACTTAATGTCACATCAGGCCTCTACATTCTCAACCTCAACGGAATGACTCAAAAAATTGTAGTTGAGTGAGGAGTTAGGAATTAGGAGGATTCAGTAAAAATAATAAACACGCAATAAAATGAAAAAGTTAGTATTGACAATAACCGTGGTTCTTGGAATGACAATTGGTGCATCGGCACAATATTTTGACAACAACGTCCAATCCCAGGGCGGTGGTCTGTTTGGCCGTGGCGAAGCACGCGATGGTGCCGCTGGTGGAAATAATGTTTCATCGCCACTATTGCCCGCCCACGGACAAACCACCAACCAGGATGCCGCACCCCTTGGCAGTGGCGCCCTGCTGTTCATCGGCTTCGGCGCAGCCTACGCTATGAGCAAGAAAAGCAAGAAATAATTTATTGATTTATAATATTTAAGAAAAAAGCCTTGACCAAATGGTCAAGGCTTTTTCAATATTTCAAATAGCCTTTTTTGTTATTAACGATACGAAATACCAGATCTAGAATCCAAATGTATTATTTCTCATTCCCGAACCACAGCTTATACACTGGGCTGTCAAGTTTGATGTAAGGCTTGAGAAATTCCTTGGTCAACAGCAGTTCGAGTTCGCCATCCATATAATCGGACACTTCGCCGGGGAAATAGCAATAATAAAGGCCTTCGTTAGCGACATAGACATGGTTATTCAGCATAAGGCTGACGATATCGAGTTCACGATCTGCCTCCTCGTCGTATGCTTCGTCGGCATATTCAGCGAGGGCCTTACGCAATGCGACAGCTATATCACTGCGGACCTCATCGGAATCTACAAACAGATCCTCTTCGCCAATGATTTTGCCTGTCGTCAAATCGAAACTGATGTACTGAGTGTACCAATCATCTTGGGCTGCACCTTCCATAAAGATTGAGCCATAACAGTAATAGTTGAGGAAACCGGCAGGTGAATCGAAAAATTCAATACGTTTCTCCTCTTCCGTGCTAAACTCTTCATCTTCCTCTTCGGAGCCGAAACCAGCAAAGCGGGTATCAATCTCCCCTTGAAGGTCTACATCGGAATAGTCGGTACGTTTTATCAATTCGGCACGTACCGTCTGAAGCACGGGATTGCCGTTGGCGACTGGCAGCACGAAGCACTCGGAAACCGAGGATTCGCCTGCCTGCCAGTTACCCACATAACGGTTAAACCCAATACCGAAGGCGACAGTGTCGGCATGCATCTTTGTTTCTTGCATTTCCTGCACATCCTGCGTCTCCTGAAGCTCTTGGTTTTCCTGTTTTTCCTGCTTGCCGTCTGTAATGCACGATGCCATTGCAAGGAGCAAAACAAGCGTCACGAATTTCATTGTCGTTTTCATCATGATCATATTTCATTTAGTTAATAAGTCTCTCATTCGCCATCAATCCAACGATTGAAGATAAGTTTCAACTCGGCCACAGCTTCAGTATAGTTTTCAGGGCCGTACATATAGCCCCCCGAACTGAAACTGGTCTTGCCGAAAGCGAAGTGCACATTCCAGTTGCTGCCATCATAGACACACAACATATCGTAACGAGACTTCCAGTGCACCATATCGTTTTTCACAACGACAGCTCTCAGGTCATCCATGATGGTAGTGTTGCCATTTCCGAGGATTACTTCTTTATTGCTGTTTTCCCGCCCTCCTTTCAGAATTCGGCAGACTCTAATTTTGCCATTATCAAGCACCTCTGCCTCGAAACGCTCGCTTGCGTTGGCAAAGCCATTGGAGGTACCAAAGGAGAACGAAGTCAATTTGCCTTCAGGCAGCGAAGGGGTGTTTTTGGCAATGTAACGTTCAAAGATTCTGCGGGTATCTGACACAAGCCGGCCGAAGCCATCGGGGGCTACGCCATCACCCGTTTTCTTGACTTCCTCAGAGGAAGCGTATTTCAACTTGACATTCCACTTGGCATCCTGTCCCAAGTTTTCATTCAGGCTATTCCATTGGGAAACGCCGGCATTCCACCACAACTTATGCAGCTCATTCAAGATGCCGCATTTGTCGGAAGGGACATCGACACACTGTTCTTCGAGGCGATAGCCGTCGGTGACAGAAAGCCGAATGGTAACATTTCCAAGGTTCGACTCTGCCAAGCAGTTGATGCCGGTTCTTCCATTTTCCTGGGTTTCGTTCAAAGCAAAGCTTTCCAGTTTGCCAGAAGGTACGGCAGAAATATCGGTTTTCTTCGAGACATCTTTATTTGACGAACACGAGACAATGGCCAGTGATGCTATCACCGCCAATGCCAATAACAGGTAATGTTTTATTGTCATAACTCAGTTGATTATAATTCGATACTGACGACAAAAGTAGAAAATTTATTGAAATTCCACCATCTCCATCTGACTGAACACGATGAGACCACTATAGGAGCGGGACAGCAAATTGCCATTCACCCCATCACCTCAAGCAGTTCAATCTCGAAAATCAACGTGGAATAAGCAGGGATGTCGCCAACGGCATTGGCGCCATAACCCATTGAAGCAGGGATATAAACCCGCCAATGGTCACCCACGCACATGTTGACCAAAGCAATCTGAAAGCCACTGATGAGCATATTGACGCGGAAGGTGGCTGGAGCGTTGCGCTTGTAGGAACTGTCGAAGACCTTGCCGTTGATTAACATTCCTTTGTAGTGACAGGTGACCTTGCTGCGCGGATTAGGCCGTCTGTCGCCATCGCCCGACTGCAGCACTTCGTAATAAACGCCGCCGCGCAAAGCCTTGAGGCCTTCCTTGGCGGTGAGGTCGACTAAGTATTGTTCGTTGAGTTGTTTGTATTGATTGTTGTCCATTGTATTTAAGTTATCAAGTAATTATTTATTGGCATCCGATAAAATAGTAAGTAGGTGAGCAAAATTAGTTTACATAAAAGGCACAATGCTTCTACCCTTCGACAAGCTCAGGGAGCGAAACGCTGCAAGCTGATTATCCGCTCATTGAGCCTGTCGAAATGAGTGAATTAAAATGTAGTTTATTTCCGACCACTTACTTAACCTATCGTAAATCAAGCGAGATTCCCTTGTGCAAGCCCAAGGGAATGGAACGCTTGAACTAATTAAACATGCGGCGGCGACCGAAGTACACCCATAGTACAAAACCAGTTCGCCGCCGCCGTCCTATTGCTCCCTGCCAGTTCCATTCCCGTCGCCAGACGGGAATCTTAAACTTATAATTGCGGCATTCCGCTTCTTGCCTGTTATATCCGCCGTCCGTTTGTTCAGCAACAATGATATTCTGACAAAGAAAAAAGGTCATTCTCTATTTCGAGAACATCACTTTTTCGCTGTTCAGCAGTTTGGTGAGCACCCACACGCCAAGCACGGAATAGACGATATTCGCTGCCACGGTGATGACGACCGGAAGGAGTGTCACCTCACGGGCAAAGACCATCGACATGCTCTGCACGCTGTTGTAGATCGGAATGAGGAACACGGCATTGTTCGACACTTCGGAACCTG
>CALGBV010000441.1 GCA_937884015.1 uncultured Bacteroidales bacterium | reverse complement strand
AGAACGGCTCATGCGCTATATCGACGCAGGAGAGGACATTGACCGCTTCCTGGTCATCACCTTCACCCGGGCAGCGGCAGCGGAGCTGCGCAGCCGCATACTCCGGGAGCTCAACGAACGAATTGCCGCCGACCCCGCCAACCGTCGGCTCCGCCGTCAGACGGAGCTCATCGCCCGTGCGGACATCGGTACCATCGACAGTATCTGCGGACGGCTCCTGCGGGAGTATGTCCACCTGACCGCGCTGCCCCCCGACTTCCGCATCATCGAAGAGGAGCGGGCCGCCGAGCTGCGCAGCGCCGCCCTTACCAGGGTGCTGGAGGCACGGTATGAAGCGCTGGAGACCGATCCCGCCTTCCGCGCCCTCTCCGACAGCGTGGGAGCCGGGCGGGATGACAGCCGTCTGGAAAAGCTGGTGCTCTCCCTCTGCGCCTCCCTCCGCTCCCACAGCGACCCGGAGGATTGGATGGAGCGCTGCCGCGCCGCGCTGGATGCAGAGCGCTACCTGCTCACCCTCTCCTGAACCTGAATTTGTTTGAACCCAGCCCATCAACCGTCATGAAAGCATACGCACCCATACTCGCCGCCGCGCTGCTGCTTGCCGCATGCAGCACGCAATCCCCCACCGTGCGGGAGGCGCAGGCGCTCTACAACGCCGAGAAGTACGACAAAGCCATCCCCCTGTTCCTGCAGGAGGCCTACCAGGGCAACTCTGAGGCGCAGCTGATGCTGGCCAAGTGCTGCGATTTCGGCCACGGTGTGCCGCAGGACACCGTGAAGGCGGCCAAGTGGTACCGCAAGGCCGCGGAGCAAGGATATGCCGAAGCCCAATGCAATTTGGGCGTGTGCTACTATAATGGATATGGAGTAGCAGAGGACAAAACCGAAGCCGTCAAGTGGTACACAAAATCTGCGGAGCAAGGAGATGCCGAAGCCCAATTCAACATGGCCTTAGCCTTCTACAATGGTTCTGGCGTGGTCTTCAACGAAGACAGTGCCTTTTACTACCAACTGAAAGCAGCGGAACAAGGTTATGCCAATGCCCAAATTGAAATAGGCGCCTGCTATGAAAACGGGAAACATGTAGATAAAGACATTGCGAAGGCAATCTATTGGTACGAGAAGGCGGCGGAGCAAAACATACCTATGGCACAATACCAGTTATGCTATCTTTATTACAAAGGTGAAGGCATTGAGCAAGATATCGAAAAATCGTTGCATTACCTTCGCGAAGCCGCCAATTACGGACTGCCCATTGCGCAATACAACTTGGGGCTGCTCTATCGCGACGGCGACCTTGTGAAACGCGACCAAAACCAATATGTCCTTTGGGTGAAAAAAGCCGCAGAACAAGGTTATGCCAATGCTCAGATAGAAATGGCATATATTTACGACAAAGGCATTGTCGTTGATGAAAACAAAGACAAATCTAAAGAGATGTATACCCAAGCCGTCGTTCCCAATCAAAACCAATACGACAAATTCATTTTAGCATTATCTCCAGACTTGCAGAAACAGGAAAAAAGCAAGAAAAACATCCGCATAGAGCCGATGAAAGCCGATGAAATAAAGACAGAAGCCGACCAGCTTTATCAGGAAGGTTTCAAGCTCATGTTCGGAAACTATGGCGACTTGAACGTCTATGCACAAGCCGTCAACTATCTGACCCAAGCAGCAATTGGCGGCAAAAAAGAAGCCAAAGCTCTGTTAGCCTATTGCCTTGCAACAGGAAACGGCATCGACCCAAGCCCCGATGCTGCACCGCTTTTATACGTCGGAAAAGGAACCATAAAATGGAAAGGACTCGACGGCGTGTACACAATCAATTTTGAGATTTTCTACGACGGAACTTTCACAAAAGACATGGAGTATCAAAGATAACAAAAGCTAAACAAAATGAATATCAAGACATTATTTATCAGCATTTTGCTTCTGGCATCACTATTTGCCACAGCACAAAACCAAAAGCCAAGCAAGGCGCAGCTAAACGCACAGAAATTCGCCACCACGATGTACCTCATCGAGAATTTTTATGTCGACAGCACCAACTCCGACAAGGTCGTAGAAGATGCCATCATCGCGGCACTCAAGGAGTTAGACCCACATTCGGCCTACATTTCAAAGAAAGATGTCGAGAAAGCCAACGAGCCTTTGGTGGGCAGTTTCGAAGGCATCGGCGTCACCTTCCAACTCATCCGCGACACCATCACCGTCATCAGCCCGACGGCTGGCGGACCTTCCGAAAAAGTAGGCATCATGCCAGGCGACCAGTTCATCAAGATTGACGGCGAAGACGCCTTCGGAAAAAAGGTTGATAACGAATACGTTCAGAAGCACTTGCGCGGCAAGAAAGGCACCAAAGTCGTCCTCAGCGTGAAACGCGGCAACGACCCCGAACTCATGGATTTTGAAATCATCCGCGACAAGATTCCGTTGAACAGCATCAACGCCTCGTTCATGATCAACGATGAAATCGGTTACATCAAGCTTGACCGCTTTGCCCAGGAATCGACCGACGAATTCAAGAAAGCCTTCGCCAAACTCAACGAGCAAGGCATGAAATCGTTGATTTTCGACTTGCGCGGCAACACGGGAGGTTATCTGAACACCGCCATCGAATTGGTCGACCAATTCCTGACCGAAAACAAACTCATCGTCTTCCAGGAAGGCCTTCACCAGCCACGCCAGGAATGGCAAAGCACCAAAAACGGACTTTACACCCAAGGCAAACTGGTTGTCCTCATCGACGAAGGTTCGGCTTCGGCCAGCGAAATCCTTTCGGGCGCCATTCAGGACCATGACCGCGGCGTTGTCATTGGCCGTCGTTCATTCGGCAAAGGTTTGGTGCAAAGACCTTTCAATCTGCCCGACGGTGCTGTAATCCGTTTGACAACAGCACGTTACCACACGCCGACTGGCCGTTGCATCCAGCGTCCTTACGAAAAAGGTGTTGAAGACTATTATAAGGAAATGACCAAACGCCTTGAAAACGGCGAATATTTCCATGCCGACAGCATCCATTTCCCTGATTCACTGAAATATAAGACCGACGGCGGTCGCATCGTTTACGGCGGTGGCGGCATCATGCCCGACATTTTCATTCCGATAGACACCTCCTTTAATAGTAAGCTTTATACAAATCTGGTCAGGAAAGGCGCACTCAACCGCTTCACGACCGATTACGCGCTGCAACACAGAGACGAAATGCTGAAGAAATACGCTGATTTCGCCCAATTCAACAAGGAATTCACCGTTGGCGATGACCTTATTGCTGGACTGAAAAAAGCAGGCGAAGACAACAAAGTGGAATGGAACGAAGAGGAATTTGCACGCTCCGAAAAGTTCATCCGACTGCAAGTGAAGGCCCTCATCGCCCGCAACGTCTACGAAATGCAGCAATACTACGAAGTGATGCTTGCCGAAGACAACGGCATTCAGAAAGCCATTGAGGTTTTGTCGAATGAGAAGGAATATAAGCGGATTTTGAAATAAGATTTTGAACTTTTGGCTATAAATTAGAGATAACATTTTGATTTATTGCATTTTGAAACAAAGAGACGTGTGATTATGCGTCTCTTTGTGTTATTTATTCATTATACAACCACTTGATTTCTAAAATTTTACAAAAAAGTCCCTTGAAAAAGTTGTGCAAATATGTAAAAAGTCCCTTGAAAAAGTTTATCTTTGCAGCGGAAAGTCGTTTGAAAAAGTTTAGAAATGTTAAATAGAAAGATTGAATATCAGTTACTTGAATGGAAAGAAAGTAAAAACAAGATGCCGCTGGTAATTAAAGGGGTCAGACAATGTGGCAAAACCTACATTGTCCAGAAGTTTGCGAAAGAACATTACAAGCATGTCGTATACCTGAATTTTGCAAAAAAGCCGACCTTGTCAACTGCATTTGAAAACTCCTTGGATGTGGACGACATCATCATCAACTTGACAACTTTAGTGAAAGGAGCCGTTTTCGAACCCAATAAAACTTGCCTTATTTTTGACGAAATTCAGGATTGCCCGCAAGCAAGAACCTCCTTGAAATTCTTCAAAATGGATGGCCGGTTTGATGTCATCAGCACCGGTTCGCTGCTTGGCGTAAAAGGTTATGGCATAAAGAAAGCAAACGGCGAAAAAGAAGTGCCGCGCTCCGTACCCGTAGGATACGAACACATTATCGAAATGCATCCGCTTGATTATGAAGAATTTTTGTGGGCCAACGGCATAACGCAACCCGTCATTGACAAAATCAGCAAATGCCTGGAAGATGAAGTTCCTGTCCCTTTGGCCATTCATAAACGTTTGCACGAATTGTTGCTACAATATGCCGTCGTTGGCGGAATGCCCGAAGCCGTCAATGCATTCATTGAGACGCACAACATGGAAACCGTGAAAAAAATCCAGGAAAACATTGTCGACGAATACCAGGATGATATGGTGAAGTACGCTTCCGACTCCGACAAACCTTGTATCCGCGAGTGTTTTGAAAGCATTCCCGCACAATTGGCAAAGGAAAATAAGAAATTCCAATATTCGCTCATCAAGAAAGGTTCAACGGCGGCAAAATATGCAGGTTCGCTGCAATGGATTGAGGATGCCGGTATCATTGCACGCTGCTACAACCTATCAATCACGGAATTACCATTAGATGGAAACGCAATAAAAGACATCTTTAAAGTCTATATGGCCGACACGGGGCTTTTCGTCTCAATGCTGGAAGACGGAACACAATTTGACATCCTGCAAGGCAACTTGTTTGGCTACAAAGGAGCCATCTTCGAGAATCTCATTGCCGACATTTTCAACAAAATGGGACGAAAACTTTACTATTATCACAAGGATTCCGGTCTTGAAATTGATTTCGTCATGCGCTACAAAGGCAAATGTACGCTTTTGGAAGTGAAAGCCAGCACAGGCAACACAAAAAGCGCAAAAACCATTCTGGCACATCCCGAAAAATATCACGTTGATTCGGTTATCAAGCTCGGAAACTACAACATTGGACGCGAAGGTGCTGTGCTGACACTACCTCTTTACATGGCATTTTTGCTGAAACAAGTCTAAAAAAAACGTATTAAATCCTTTATTTGGCTTTTGGATTTCAAAAATCATTATTTTTGCCTCCAAATCATTACAAACTAAATCCTTACAAAATGAAAAAGAACATATTCTTTCTGATTTGCGCATTTGCTTTCAGTGCATTGCAGGCACAATGGGTCGACGACCCTACAGCCAACACCAGATTAGCCACTGCATCCGACGATGCCGGCGAAATTTACATTGCCACCCACGAGGCTTCAGGCAACACCTATATCCAATGGAGCGACATGGCCTCCAACGGCTGGGCTGTCAACCTGCAACGCCTCGATGTGAACGGCATCCCGCAATGGGGCGACGCTGGCCTTCACGTCAGCAGCCACCAGTTTTCCTCTTATTCGGAAGGCTATGCCATGGATGCCACTTCCGACAATGGCGTGGTGACTTGATTTGCCAACTATGAAGGCGAATGCATTGCCATGAAATTCGACAAAGACGGTAACGCCGTTTGGGGCGAACAAGGCATTTCGGTCATCGATTTTCCTACCGGAAGCTACGGCTGCTCGAGAGTGGAACTCCAAGCCGGCAACGATGGCGGCGTTTGGGTTTTGGTCTCCGACACTCAAGACTTATACTTGCGCTACATCAATGCCGACGGCACACTCAACCCCACCGCCACCATCTCTGACTCAGGCGTGAGATGCCTGTTTGCTCTCTTGACCCCTGGTCCTGACGGTGTCGTTTTCGTAACCTACGAAAAAATAGGTTCGGGGATGTGGTATGTTGACAAACAAATCTGGGTAGCCGGCTACGCTACTGATGGAGGCCTCGCCACACCTCCAGCCCAACTCATGGCTTCACAAGTTTTCGGTTCCACATACATTCACTATGAAATCTCCGACGGAATGGGCGGCGGTTATGCCTACATCTTCCACTCAGGCATCGCCGAAGCATTCAACACCTACGTCTTCCACTTCGATGCCAACGGCGTATCGACCATCAGCAACCCGAATGGCGCCATGGTTCACACCACCGACCCCGCCAATTTCTATGGCAACCCATACGCCACTGTTGACCCAGTAACCCACGACATCATTCTGGTTTACCGCCAAACCGATTCTTATTCACAATACGAATCAAGACTTTATTTAAACCGCATCACCCCGACGGGCGAAGTGCTTTGGGGCGAAGGCTTACTCATTGCCGACGACAACGGCTTTGAATACACCGACGCAAAAATCGATGCTTATCCTGACGGCAGCGGTTTCATGGTTTCCTACATGAACGGCCCATACGGCGGCACGCCAATTGAAGCCATCGGTTTCGACATGGACGGCAACCAGTCTTGGCGCACACACATCAACACCATCCAAGATGCAAAAACCGGCGCCGAAAACAGCAGCGGTTTCCACAACGGACAAAACATCCTTGTCTGGACTAATCAAAATGATGGCAACATCTACGGCCAAAACATCGACATAAAAGGTACCTTAGGACCTGTTGCACCTGCAACCTGCTATCCTCCCACCAACCTTGAAGGCGAATATTTCTGGAATGAAGAAAACGAGACTTTCGGCACCATGATTACATGGGAAGCACCTGAAACACAACCTCTCTCCTACAATCTTTACAGAGTCGAAGACGAGGCCGTCATCAATATCGACGGAACCTTGACAAGCTACTTCGACGAAGTGCCTATCGGCAACTACACCTACCGCCTGACCGCCGTCTACGAAGATTGCGAATCCGACTTCGCACTCACACCCGATGGCGCCGACCATATTACCGTTACCGTCACTGCAGTTAATGAAAACGCAATGTCGGCCAGCATCTTCCAAAACGGCAACAGCCTCATCGTTTCCAGCGAAGGGCTCAGCCAAGTGGAAATCATCAGCATCACCGGACAAAGCATCAAGACCGTGAAAGCCAACGGCAACGCTGCCGAAATCGACCTCAGCGACATGACCAAAGGCCTTTACATCGTTAGAATGAATGATGCTAACGACAATACCGTGGTGAAGAAGACTGTGATTAGATAACTCACATCATAGCAAATAATGAGAATAGGACTGTCAAGAATATGGCCATCCTATTCTTTTTTTTTACATAAAACAGAAAAAACATACCTTTGCAGCCAAAATCATTACAAACTAAATTCATAAGAAAATGAAGAAATCATTACTCTTTCTGATCGGTGCCTTTGCTGTCAGCGCACTGCAAGCACAATGGGTCAACGACCCGGCAATAAACACCAAATTGGCCACTGCGCCTTCATATTCCTGGAATGTCAAGCTAAGCACCAACGAACCCACTGGCGACACTTACATTCTATGGGACGCTGATGGCAGCAACCTGCAACGCGTCGATGTGAACGGTGTCCCACAATGGGGCGATGCTGGCATTCACATCGAAAGCCGTGCGGATGCTGACATTACTACCACCGCCGACAACGCTGTTGTGACAAGCTTCATCAATGCCAACGGAGAATGTATCGCCATGAAATTCGACAAAGACGGCAACGCGCTTTGGGGCGAACAAGGTGTTTCCGTTTTCGGGCTACCCCATGACAGCACAATATATTCGAAAACGCAACTTCAAGCTGGTCCTGACGGCAGTGTGTGGATCATGGCCGAAGACGAGGAAAACACCTACCTGCGTTACAGCAATCCTTACGGCACACTCAACTCCGCCGCAACCATCTCAAGTCTTAGATACAAATGCAGAAACGCGCGCATGACACCTGGTTCTGAAGGCGTCGTATTTGTAACATACGAAAAATACAGTTCGGACGCAATTGAGGTAGATAAAGAGATTTGGGTGGAAGGTTTCGTACTTGATGGCGAACCCGCATCCACACCAGTCCGGCTCATGGAAGAAAAGATTTATCCCCAAGGCTACACCCACACTGCAATCTCTGATGGAATTGGCGGCGGTTATGCTTACACTTTATGCCCTGACAGTTTGGGGGGATTCAACACTTTCGTCTTCCATTTCGATGCCAACGGCTTATCAACCATCAGCGAACCATTCGGCATTCCTGTACACTCCTTCGAAGCAGCTTCTACCTTTGGGGAAGCACACGCCACCATCGACCCTGAAACACACGACATCATCATAGTTTATATACAAAACAAAACAAAACTATTAATAAATCGCATCACCATGACAGGCGAAGTGCTTTGGGGAGATGGCATTACCATCGCCGAGGATGGCATTTCAGATAATAGTGCACCAATGATACATGCCTATCCTGACGGCAGTGGCTTCATGGTGGCATACTATTATGGTCCTAATCCAGAAAGTGGTAGAATTGAAGCTATTGGCTTCAACATGAACGGCAACCAGACCTGGCACACACAAATGAATTCCATCGTTGACAAGAAAGCACTCAACAGCAGAGCCTCTGGCTTCCATAACGGACAGAACATCATCGCATGGGTCAACCAATCCACCAGCAACATCTACGGCCAGAACATCGACATAAATGGCATCATGGGACCTACTGCTTCTGTTCCGGAAAACGCGATGTCAGCCGAAATCTTCCAAAACGGCAACAGCCTCATCGTTTCCAGCGAAGGCCTCATCCAAGTGGAAATCATCAGCATCACCGGACAAAGCATCAAGACCGTAAAAGCCAACGGCAACGCTGCCGAAATCAACCTCAGCGACATGACCAAAGGCCTTTACATCGTTAGAATGAATGATGCTAACGGCAATGTCACGGTGAAGAAGACTGTGATTAGATAATCTCTGTAGAGACGCGATGAATCGCGTCTAAATTTCGATGGGTTTGAGACGCGATGAATCGCGTCTCTACAACAAAAAACCGTCATTCAGGCATTGGCTTGGGTGACGGTTTCCTTTTTGGGAAATAATGTAAATTTCAAAAATCGCGTCCCTTTTCCAAATATTTCCTACTTTTGTCAACTCAAAAATCAATCATAACCCGCTAACATTCATTTTATGAAAAAGACAAGCATCATCCTCGGCCTAATCCTCTCATTAGGAATGTTTTTCAGTGCACAGGCGCAAAACCGCATCAATCTGAATGGCGCCAAATCTGTGCAGCAATGCAATAACGTGACCGAAAAAGGCTTCACCGCCACTTTCTCTTTCGGCAGCATCGAAGCCAACGCTGTCAACACCGAAAAAGGCATTTTTTCGGAAATCACCATGAGCAACACCTTCAACTGCGGCGAGACGGGCGAGCCATCCTTGCCCGCTGTGCATCAGCTTGTT
>CALGBV010000440.1 GCA_937884015.1 uncultured Bacteroidales bacterium | reverse complement strand
CCGGCTCACGGCCTACCGGATGTTCGGCCGCGACCACAACCCCGCGGCCTTCTACGCCGGCAACGGCCTGCACATCCAGGGGCTCATCCAAATCCACCGCGACTACTGCCTTCAGGTCCATCCCGATTGCACGGAGTGCGAGCTGATTCATGAGAAGGGAAATCAAAATGGATAAGCAGATTATCGTTTATGAGCCGAAACACGGTCAGGAAATATTTGTAAAGCGGTCTGTGCAAAAAATGCACAGACCCAAAAAGAGAAATTGGTAAGAATCCCTTGATAGTTTAAACCGAGGAGAAAAGACGATGACAAAAGAGATGATTTTATTCGAATCAAGCGATGGAAAATTGTCTTTACCCGTGCAGATGGATGGTAACACGGTTTGGCTTTCGCAAAAACAGATGGCTGAGCTATTTGGGAAAGACCAGTCAGTGATTAGCCGTCATATCAAAAATGCAGTTTCTGAAGGTGAAATTGACATTTCTACTAATTATGCAAAATTTGCATATTTAGTAGAAAATGTCGCCGGTAGCGTTGAAATTGATGCTTATGACCTCGATGTGGTCGTTTCTGTCGGCTATCGTGTTCATTCGCCGCGCGGCGTTGAGTTCCGTCGGTGGGCGACCAAGGTCCTCAAGGATTATATCGTCAAAGGCGCAGCCATTAACAAGAAACGACTTCAGCAACTTGGTCAGGCAGTCGAGGTGATGAAGCGAGTGTCGAACAGTTTGGATGCCGAGCAGATTCTTGATGTTGTCGAGACGTATTCTGCCGCGCTGGATCTTTTGGATGACTATGACCATCAGTGCATTAGCAAGCCGAAGACATCGACGCGGTCGGTTGAGCTTACTTATTCTGATTGTCGTGTGTTTATTGACAATATGAAGTTCAGGGCCGATTCGGTGCTTTTCGGCAATGAAAAGGACGGTTCGTTCAAGTCCGCGCTTGGTGCGGTCTATCAGTCATTTGGAGGGAAAGACCTCTATCCGTCCGCGCAAGAGAAGGCGGCGAATCTGCTTTACCTTGTCACGAAGAACCATGGCTTTTCCGATGGCAACAAACGCATCGCCGCTGGACTCTTCCTTTATTTCCTCTCGCGCAACAAACTGATGTTTCGCAAGGATGGTTCCAAGCGCATCGCCGACCACACGCTCGTCACCCTCACGGTGATGATTGCCGAATCCC
>CALGBV010000439.1 GCA_937884015.1 uncultured Bacteroidales bacterium | reverse complement strand
GTCTTTGTGGCAAACTTCATCATAATCATCGGGCCGATGGCAACACATTCATCATACTTCTTGCCACTTGCGACCAACTGGCGCAACACATCGGTAACTAAGCCTTTGCGTCCTGTAGAGCCATCATCCGAAGTCACATACAGATTACATACTTCCGACAGTTCCTTCTCAAAAATAAGGAGATCCTTGGTGCGAGCACCGATAATGCAATCCGGCAAGGCACCATGTTCGCACAACCATTTCACCTGAGGATAAATAGGAGCAATGCCCACGCCTCCACCGATGAACACAAACGAACGGTGACGCAGTTGCTCAGCCGTCATCGTGGCAAATTCCGAAGGCTTTCCAAGAGGGCCGACCACATCACAGAAACGGTCGCCAACCTTGTATTCAGCCATCTTTCGCGTCGAATCGCCGATGGCCTTGAACACAATGGTAACCGTACCTTTAATACGTTGATAATCACTGATAGTCAGCGGAATGCGTTCAGCTTTTTCGGTCATCTTAACGATAAGGAACTGACCAGGCAAAGCAGATTGTGCAATGTGAGGCGCTGACACTTCCATTAGATAAGTCTCAGCTGCAAATGTTTCTTTTCTAAGTATTTCGAACATGACAGTCTATGTTAAATAATAATCGTCAAAAATAATAAATAACCTTATCTGATTTGAAAAAATCTTGATTTTTTTCAAATGAATCAAAAAATGTTCATCGCAATCACGGCACAGGCCTCAGCATCGGCCAAAGCGTTGTGATGCTTCTCCAGATCGTAGCCAAAATGCTTTGCAACTGTCTGCAACTTATGGTTTTCCAAATCAGGGACCAATTTTTCCGAACCTAAATGCGTGCAATAGAAAGGATATTCCGGATATTCCATGTGATAGTAGTTATGCAAAGCACGCAAGCAGCGCTCATCGAACGACTTGCCATGCGCCACGAACGACATGCCTCTCACCTTTCTTTCCACTTTATGCCACACTTCTGGGAAAAAGTCGGCATCTTTCGTATCCTTATATGAAATTCCATGCACTTTCGTCGTCCAGTAATCGTAGTGATTCGGGACCGGTTTTATCAAGCTGTAAAACTCATCCACTATCTTTCCGCGTTTCACGATAACGATGCCGACACTGCAAGCACTCGTCACTTCGCCGTTAGCAGCCTCAAAATCAATGGCTACGAAGTTTTTAAGATGCTTCGGGGGAATGTAACCCGGTCGTTGTTCTGGTTTCTCTTTCTTTTCTTTTTTATCCTTTTCCTCGTCCATATATATATATAAGGTGTAAAACGTATTTCTCAATTCATTTCAAAAATATGCAAATTTAGGAAAAGAAGACGAAAAAACAGCCATTATTCTTTTGAAGATTTCAAAAAAGCCGTATCTTTGCACCGAATTTAATTTTGTAACGATTACAATTTTTATATGAATACAAATTCCGCCGAAATATTAAGAGAAAAGGGCATCAGTCCATCGGTGCAAAGGGTTGCCATTTACGATTACCTGATGACACATTTCACCCATCCCACCGTCGACGAAATTTTCAAAGACCTTTCGCCGTCCATCCCGACACTTTCAAAGACTACCATTTATAACACGCTCACTTTATTTCTCGAACATGGTCTTATCGATTCATTCACAACGGACGACAACACAGCCCATTACGATGGCAACGTACAGTCCCATGCGCATTTCCAATGTTCGCAATGCGGAGAGATTTACGATATTCCAATGCCGAAAACCGAAGCCCCGCAACTTGATGGTTTCGAAATCAACGGAATGAAAGTCTTTTATTACGGAATTTGCGAAAAGTGTAGAAAAGGAATTCCCGTTTCGACAGGCTCAACGGGCGAACTATTAAACAGTTAAACAACAAACACAATTAAACATAAATCAACTAAACACAAAATCATCATGGAATTAAAAGGTTCAAAAACAGAAGCCAACCTGCAGGCTGCATTTGCAGGAGAATCACAAGCTCGCAACAAATACACTTACTTTGCTT
>CALGBV010000438.1 GCA_937884015.1 uncultured Bacteroidales bacterium | reverse complement strand
GAATACAAGGCACATCCAAAAGAAGTGCAGCAGATTCTGGCAACCATGTACAAAGTGCGTGTCAACAAACCTGTTTCGCTTGCCAGCCACGACAACATTGTTTCGCAATTGGCAGCCCACAGTACGAAAGTCGAGATTTATCAAAACGTGCCGAGTATCAATCTTTTCAACAAGATTAAGTTGTTCTACAAGGAAAAGCGCACGAGAGTGTTTTACGTTGGCGATGCCACGCAGGACAGTTCGGGAACTTTCATGCTGAAAGAAGGTGCCGACAAGGCTTATATCGTCTACATTCCGGGTTTCCGTGGCTTCCTGACCACGCGTTTCACTGCTGATCCTGATGTATGGCGCGACCACGTTATTTTCCATGAACAGTTGGCCGACATTCAGTCGTTGACCATCGAATTTGGCCGTGAACATGCATCCGATTTCCGTGTCGAAAACACAGGCCGTCATCAGTATAAACTCACTCGATTGTCGGATAATGCCGATTTGCCTTTCGATACTTTGAAGGTAATCAATCTGTTATCATCATTCAGCGATATGCGTTTTGAATCGTTGCTGAACAATCTCATTCCGCAGGAACGTTTCGATTCCATCACCCATTCGCCTTATCTCCATAAAATCACCTTGAATTCAAAGGATGGCAAGTCGGTTCAGATGACCACCTTTGAGAAACGCACGCAGGATGATTTGGGCAACGATACGCCTGACGGATTGTTCACCGATGATGGCCTCCCGATTGACCCGATTGACCACGACCGTTTCTATGGCTGGATTAACGATGGTCGCGATTTGGTTTTCCTGCAATATTACATTTTCGGCAAGGTGCTGAATGGCGTGGATTATTACGAGGCCGGTCACCCGATTTTGTATGAAATCGAGCACTATCAAGTGCTGGAATAATGCATGAAAAAAGCCGCCAAGGTTACCCGCGACGGCCACAACGAGAGAAAATTGTTACAAAATCACTTATAAGACTAATGAAACGGCTTTTACCCTTAGTCTGAATGGTGTTTTTTTTGAAAAATTGGAATAATTGATATAAGTAGGTGAGCAAATTTAATTTACATATTGAAAACGAGGCATCGAGGTCACGAGACAGCGAGACGACGAGGTCACGGGAATACTGGCCATCTCGAAATCCCGCAACCTCGAATCCTCGAAGTCCCGAAGCCTCGCAACCTCGAAATCCAAATTGAAGTCTAATTTTGAACAGTTACTTCTGGCATTTAGCCTTTGGCTTCTGGCAAACATCTGATGAAAAGAGAGTCACTATTGTAGTTTAAAGAACAATCGAGCCAAAAGCCAGTAGCAAATAGCCAGTAGCCTTGGACATAATCCGCAAATAAAATGAAGATCCTACTGCTTGTCATAGGGAAAACGGACGAAGATTACCTGATAACCGGCATCAAGAAGTATGTCGGCAGGCTTGGGCATTACGTTTCTTTCGAGATGAAGGAGATTCCCGACATCCGCAACCGCAAAACTTTGAGCGAGGAGCAGCAGAAAAAATCGGAGAGTTTCCTTTTGCTGTCGCAGTTTCAGGCAGGTGACCATGTCATCCTTTTGGACGAAAACGGCAAGCAGTTCACATCGGTCGAATTTTCAGAGAACATCGAAAAACTCATGGCTTCAGGCAGCAAGCGCATTGTGTTTGTGATTGGCGGACCATACGGATTTTCGCAGGAAGTCTATACCAAGGCCAACGCCAAGATGTCGCTTTCGCCGATGACTTTTTCGCATCAGATGGTGCGCCTGATTTTTGTCGAGCAGTTGTACCGCGCTTTCACCATCTTGAAAGGCGAACCTTATCATCATGTGTAATTATCTCAATGAAAATCAATATGAAACGAATCCTAAAAACAACGGTTTTTGCGTTCTGCATCATTCTTTTGGCTTCATGCAAGAAGGACTTGGACATGACCGTATTACAGAAAACGGTTTTGGAAGATTCTGATTTCACTTGCATAAAGGCAAATAGGGCTTGGCAAATCGAAATAGTGCAGGATGAAAAGTGTTTTGTCGAATTGGAGTATTCGGCCTATTTGGAACCGCATTTGAAATGCGAAGTAACGGAAAACCAGATTCCGATGTTGGGCAATGTGCTGGAAATCGGTTTCACGGCTTCGGGGAATCTGGCATCTGGATCGGTGAATAAAGCGAAAGTGCATGTCGTTGACTTGGAATCGCTTGAATTGACAGGTGCTTGCAATGTGGATGTAAACGGCAGTTTTTCAAAGCGTTTCTTTGCTGTCCTTGACGAAGGTTCGGTTTGTGTTGGCGGTAATTTTCTTTCAAGTGTCAATGTCGAATTGAAGGGTGCTTCTTCGATGAAGGGTCTTTCCGGAGAGGGTTCTTTCGCAATTGTTTTGGAGGATGATTCGCATTTCGTCGGCAAACTGAAATTTTCACAGCCGGAATCGGTTTTCGCCGTTATGGCAAAGAAAAACTCGTCTTTTGTGAATCAGGAAAACAGTGAAGTTGCAGTTGCTGAGATTTTTTCCTCTGACAACAGTCTGGTTAATATTTCACAAACAATTATAAATGAGATTACCAATGTGAATTTGAGCGAAAATTCAGAAGCGATGATGCATGTGCGTGACGGCGCTTGCGTGGAAGGCAGTTTAAGCCGATCATCTACCTTGTATCATTACGGAAATCCCGTTTTTGCTCCTGATTTCGTATGCGACACAACATCTTTTGTCGTGAGACTTTAAGTTTGGTCTGATATTTGTAAATTATATCTCCGTTTTTATCAAACAAAAGTAATTATTCCTAATTTTGTCATCAAATTGAATTGAAATGAAAAAAGTGATTTCCCTTTTGATTGCCGTTTTCTTTACGACGGTGATGTTTGCACAAGTCAGTCTGCCAATCGATCCTAAGACGCAGAAAATCAGTTTCCAGAAAGTCATTCAGACACAGGGAACCAACGAAGAAGTTCACAACCGCATCTATTCCAATTTTCTCAATGCATATTACAAGAATGCTGCTAACGTGCTGCAACAGACCGATGTGAAGGTTTTCAAAGGTCAGCACAGAATGCAGCTTGACAATGGCGATGAAGTCAAGTCGAAGTGGCCTTGGATTACTTATCGCTTCACGATTGAAATCCGCGATGGCCGTATCCGTTACACCATTACCGATTTCATGCAGAAGACCCAGTCGAGCCATCCTTGCGAAGAATGGATGGATAAGGAAAATCCACAATATCAGCCAGTTTGGGATAGTTATCTCGAACAGATTGCAGCCTTTGCCGAAGATTGGGGCGCACAATTGGAAGAAAAAATTCAGCCTGAACAGCTTATTGAAGAGGAAGAATGGTAAATGGTATCGCGTGAACGCATAAAAAAAGGATTTTCCAAACTGCTCAAGGAGGAGAAGTTAAAGCTGATAGCCAATTACTTCGAGAATCCGGGCGAGGTGGTTTCCTTGTTGAAAAGCTACTGGCACTCCGACTCGAAGCAACAGCAGCTTTTCGATGAGTTCAGCGAGAATACGATTACCAATTTCTTTATTCCATACGGCATTTCGCCCAATGTGATGATCAATGGGAAAAACTACATCGTCCCTATGGTCATCGAAGAAAGTTCCGTCGTGGCTGCGGCCTCGGCGGCAGCTAAGTTTTGGGGCGAAAGGGGAGGTTTCCATGCCGAAGTGTTAGATGTCCGCAAAGTGGGGCAGGTGCATTTCGGCTGGAGTGGCGACAAGACGAAATTACAGGCCTTGTTTCCTGCCATCAAGGAACGTCTTTTGTCCGATACTTCCGCCATGACCGAGAAAATGGTCAAGCGCGGCGGTGGCATCCTGAGTCTCAACCTAATTGATTTCTCCGACCAAATTGAGGATTATTACCAGATACGCGCCGAGTTCAACACAGGCGATGCCATGGGTGCCAATTTCATCAATTCCGTGCTGGAACAATTCGGACACAGTTTGCAGGATTTCTTTGCCGAGCAAAACGGACTTCCCGAAACGGAACGCAAGGTGGAAATCATCATGACCATCTTGTCGAACAACACGCCCGACTGTCGCGTCAAGGTTTGGGTGGAATGTGATGTCAACCAGCTTGATGACATCGACGAGCATCTGTCGGGAGCCGAATATGCCCGCAAATTCAAGAAGGCTGTCGACATTGCGCATACTGACCCTTATCGCGCCACAACGCACAACAAAGGCATTTACAATGGCATTGATGCCGTGGTCATTGCTACGGGCAACGATTTCCGCGCTGTCGAGGCGGCAGGTCACACTTTCGCTTCGCGTAATGGCCGTTACGAAAGCCTTTCTTCGGTCACGATTGAAAATAATGTCTTCCGCTTTGAATTGGAAGTCCCGATGGCATTAGGCACTGTCGGCGGCTTGACGAGTCTGCATCCTTTGGCGAAAAAGACCCTGGAACTTTTGGGCAATCCTACGGCTCCCGAACTGATGATGATTGCCGCCACAATGGGCATGGCAAACAATTTCTCGGCCGTCCGTTCCTTGACTACTAAAGGCATTCAGGCAGGCCACATGAAAATGCACTTGAACAACATTCTCAACCAGTTGCAGGCCACCGATGATGAAAAGCGCAAGGCACGTGAGTTCTTCAAGGACCAGACCGTTTCGTACGCAGCGGTGGAAAAATATTTGGATTCGCTGAGAAAATAAATATATGGTTATGGATTATGGGTGTCTGGTTATGGATTGTTGGTTATGGTTTACACTCATCACCCAACACCATTCACCCGTCACCATTTAATAAATAAGACAATGGTTTCCTTTCATTCCAACGGCAAGTTTCTTCTGACAGGCGAGTATCTCGTCTTACGTGGCGCATTGTCATTGGCTTTGCCGTTGAAATTCGGTCAAAGTCTTGAAGTGAAACCGCTTGATGGAGATGAAAACTTGCTGAAATGGACTGCTTTCAGACCTGATGGCGTGTGGTTTTCGACCGATTTAAATCGTGAAACCTTACAAGTTATTTCTGCTGATGACAGGGTAAAGGCCGAAAAGCTTTCGAGCATTTTGCTGGCTGTCAGGCAACTGAATCCTGATGCTTTTTCAAGGGGCGGTTTGGAATTTGTCACCCGATTAGGTTTCAATCCCGAATGGGGTTTGGGCAGCAGTTCCACTTTGATTGCCAGTCTTTCGCGTTGGGCGAATGTGAATCCTTACGAATTGCTTCGTATGACTTTTGGCGGTTCGGGTTATGACATTGCTTGCGCAACGGCTGAGCAACCTATTCTTTATCAATTGGTTGATGGAAATCCGCAAGTTGATTTCGTGAAATTCTCACCATCATTTTCCGATAGGCTTTTCTTTGTTTATCAAGGTCAGAAACAGAGTTCTTCAAAGGAAATCGGCAATTTCAAGGAAAGGATGCGGCAGATGAGTTTTGAAAAGGAAATAGATGAAGTTTCCGAAATCACAAAATCATTGATTTCCAATGTTTCGTTTGATGATTTCTGTCGTCTTTTGCGCGAACACGAAAACATCATTTCCCATTGCATTGGCCGTGAGCCATTGCAGCAGCATTTCCCTGATTTTGAAGGAACAATCAAATCATTAGGCGCATGGGGCGGCGACTTTTTCATGGCTGCCACCGAATGGGACGCCGAAAAAGTGAAGCGCTATTTCGCCGAAAAAGGTTTGTCGGTCGTTTTCGGATTTAAGGAAACGGTGCTGTAAGTTTTGTCCCGCCTTGTGATGTTTTCAAATAAATTTCATTCATGTGCCGGTCAATCCGTATGAATTTATGATTGAGCTACTTTCGAAATCTACTTGCAAAATCTGCGAAGGTCAGCGGAATCTGCGGGAGAACAAACAATAAAGTTACTTCACTTTCTCCGCTTCTAACCGCTTCAATTCCTTACAAATGTTAATGGCAAACGGCAGCGCAATGATGAACGACATCAGGTCGGCGATGGCTTGCGCAGCTTCCAATCCGGTGAGTCCCCAAATCAAAGGTGCAATGAAGACAGCAGGCAGGAAACAGATGCCTTGGCGGCACATCGAGAGCAAGGTGGCTTGCCATGTGTAGCCGATGTTTTGGAAAAGCATGTTGGTCATGGTGCAGAGTCCCATCAATGGAAATGCTACGCATTGCCAGCGCATGGCGTGCGTGCCGACAACGAGCAGTTTCGGGTCTTCGCTACGGAAAACAGAGATGATTTCGGGTGAAAAGACGAAACCTAAAGTGCCCATGATGATCAGCAACACTAACGACAAGTTGATGCAAAACAGATAGCTTTCTTTGACGCGGCCATATAGTTTTGCTCCGTAGTTGAATCCGCAAACCGGTTGGAATCCTTGACCAAAACCAAGCACGACGGAATAGCAAATCATCATGATGCGCGTCACGATGGAGAATGCGGCCACCACCGAGGCTTCTTCACCTGGGATGGCATAATGCACGGCCATGCGGTTGAGGCTGATTGTTGCAACAACCGACAAGGCTTGCCGCATCAGGGATGGAAGGCCGCCTTTTATGATTTGACGGTAGAATTTCAGCGTAGGCGTGAAGTTCTTGAAACGGATATGGACATTGCCTTCGCGCGTAGTGCCCCAAAGCAGCAGGCACCAGCCGAAAACCTGACTGATGGCAGTGGCAAACGAGGCTCCGCTGACGCCCATGCCCAAAGTGAAAATGAAAATCGGGTCCAAAATGATGTTGAGGATGGCACCTGAGGCAATGCCAATCATGGCAAAACGAGCATTGCCTTGCAAACGGAGTTGGTTGTTGAGTGTCAGCGATGACATCATGAAAGGTGTGGCAATCAGTATGTAGCGCAGGTAATCGTTGGCAAAGGGGAGAATGGCATCGGTGGCACCTAAGGCCCGCGACAAAGGCGAGATGAAAATGGAGCAAATCAATCCTGCCAGAGTGCCGAAAATGAGCGGACTGAAGAACCCGGTCGCCGCCATTTTGCCAGCATTTTCGCGTTGCACGGCACCCAAGGCCCGCGAAATGTAATTGCCCGAACCGTGTCCGAAAAAGAAACCGCAGGCATTGATGAAGGCCATGTAAGCAAACGAAACGCCAACGCCAGCAACGGCTTCAGTGCTGAGATGCCCTACAAAAAACGAGTCGGCCATGTTGTAGAGGCTCGTCACCAACATACTGATGATGGTCGGGATGGACATTCTCAGAATCAACCTTTTTACGGGCTTCTGTGTCATCATCTCGTATTTTTCGTTGAGTTTCTGTTCGTCAAGATTAGTGTTCACGGCTTGTTTTGATTTCGGCTGCAAAGTTACAACAAAGTGAGGAAAAATGGTCTTGCTGTAGTCTGCGATTCAATAAATCAAAATTGACTTTTATATTGTGTAAAAATTACACTAATTAAATTGCAGTAAATCAATTATATAAAAATTATATGTGTAAAAAGTACACAAAAATAGTTGCCAGAATGAAAAATAGTTGTACTTTTGCGTAAAATTTACACAAACAAGGAAAGAAAATGGAATACACTTACAAATATCCTCATCCGGCGATTGCCACCGATTGCGTGGTGTTTGGCTTTGATGGTTACGATTTGAAAGTGCTGCTCATTGAGCGCGGCTGCGAACCCTACAAAGGCTCATGGGCTTTCCCGGGCGGTTTTATGCGCATCGACGAAAGTGCCGAGCAGTGCGCCATGCGCGAATTGGTTGAGGAAACGGGACTGAAACTGACATATATGGACCAACTTGGGGCATTTTCAGGTGTCTATCGCGATCCGCGCGAACGTGTCGTTTCCATTGCGTTTTACGCATTGGTGAAAAGTTCGGAGGTGAAAGGCGGCGACGATGCGGCTCAGGCGCAGTGGTTTTCGGTCGACAAGGTGCCGCAGTTGGCTTTCGATCACGATTACATTTTGCGTGAGGCAATGAAAAAACTGAGGCAAGCCATCCATTTCAATCCGATTGGCTTTGACCTTCTGGACGAAAGTTTCACCATGCCGCAGTTGCAGCGTTTGTACGAAACCATTTTGGGTGTTCAGTTCGACCGCCGCAATTTCCAGAAAAAAATGATGCAACTCGGTCTGATTGAGCCGGTTGAAGAAGAACAACAGCCGCGTTATTATGGCGCACATTCCGAAATGAAATCGTATGATATAGGTGCGCTGTTTGGCGAGACGACGGCATTTCTTCAAATGTCCCGGCCATCGGAAGATGCCCAGGAACAGCAGACTTTGGGACGCAAAGGCCGCAAATTTCATTTCAACAAAGAAAAATACGATGAGATGAAAAAGAAGGGAACTTTCCGTATAGAATTTTGAAAAACAAATAATTAAGCAATACTAAGATTATGTTCTGGCAGTCAGTTCGGGGCTGGCTGCCAGAAACCAAAACGAAAAAACACATTAACAATCAAATAAAACAAGCATTATGAGTATCTTCAACAAAAATCAAAACGAACAAAAAACTAACGAAACCTCAAACAAGACTCAAGTCTACAACCTCATCATCCTCGACAAGAGCGGCTCGATGAGCTCGATTGCACGCGCAGCCATTTCGGGCTTCAACGAAACCGTCGGCAGCATCCGTGCTGCGCAGGAAAAATTCAAGGACACGCAGGAACATTTTGTTTCGCTGATGGTTTTCTGCGATTGCGAGAAGCGCCTCGTTTACGACAAGGTGCCAGTTGACAAAATTCCAGAATTGACTTCAAAAGATTACCGTCCGTGCTGCTGCACACCGCTTTACGATGCCATGGGCATTTCGATTTCGGCTTTGCGCAACGACATTAAGGATAAGAATGATGCCACAGCTGTCGTCACCATCATTACTGACGGTCTTGAAAACGCATCGAAGGAATACCGCCTGAAAGACGTCAAGGCTTTGGTGGAGGATTTGACCAACAACGAAGGCTGGACATTCGCCTATATCGGTACAAATCAGGATGTTGACAAGGTTTCGGAAGACTTGTCCATCCGTAACAGCATGGCTTTCATTGATGACGAGGCGGGCATGAGAGAAGCTTGGCGACTTGAAAGAGAAGCCAAAGGCAGGTGCTTCGCATCAATGAGCGCTGATTTTGCGACCACGCAATTCATGACCGCAAAAGAGCGCAAACTGTTCCGTTCAAGGAAAAACGCCGAGACCAAGTATTTTGGCGATGAGACTGAAAATGAAAACGATAACGACAAAAAAGCATAAGTCATGTTAGGAGCAATTATAGGCGATACCGCAGGGTCGGTTTACGAATTTGACAATATCAAGACAACGGATTTCCCGTTTTTCTCACCGAGAAGCAACTACACCGACGATTCGGTGATGACCATGGCTGTGGCCGATTGGCTGTTGCGCGACGCAGGCCACTACACGCAGGAACTGGAGCAGTCGATGCTGAATTTCGCCAACAAATATCCTTGCCCGATGGGCGGTTATGGCGGCGGATTCCACAGATGGCTTTTTAATCCAGAGTTTTTATGCGAGTATCCTGGATATGCAGATACAAATAAGGCGGGCAAACGCAGGCCTTACAACAGTTGGGGCAATGGTTCAGCCATGCGTGTCAGTGCGTGTGGCTGGGTGGCCGACACTTTGGAAGAAACCGAGCTTATTGCAAAGATTTCTGCCGAAATCACGCACAACCATCCTGAAGGCATCAAAGGCGCACAAGCAACGGCAGCGGCTATTTTCATGGCCCGCACGGGAAAAAGCAAAGCGGAGATAAAAGGTTATATTTCTGCAAAATATGGCTACAACTTGAACCACACTTGTGATGAAATTCGTCCGAATTATGAATTTGACGGGTCATGCCAAGGCACGGTGCCCGAAGCCATCATTGCTTTCCTTGAAAGCACCGATTTTGAAAGCGCCATCCGTTTGGCAGTTTCGCTTGGCGGCGACAGCGACACTTTGGCTTGCATCACGGGCGGCATTGCCGAGGCTTACTATAAGTTCATTCCTGCATGGATTGTGGCCGAAATGTGGCGTCGTCTGCCTGCCGATTTCAAGCACATTCTCGACCAAATGCAGAAACACACGTATTATAAACCTTCATATTTTACAGAAACTATGGATAGATTCACACCTGATTTCATCAAGGAACTTCGTTCAAATGAAATCTTTGTCTTCGGTAGCAATTTGGCTGGTCATCATGGCGGCGGTGCGGCTCATATTGCCAATGCGAAATTTGGCGCAGAATGGGGTGTAGGCGTCGGTCCGACCGGACAATGCTACGCCATCCCGACCATGCAGGGTGGAGTGGAGACCATCAAACCTTACGTCGATGGTTTCATCGAGTATGCAAAACAGCATCCGGGACAGAAATTCCTTGTCACGCGCATTGGCTGCGGCATTGCTGGTTTCACTGATGGCGAAATCGCGCCGCTTTTTGCTGATGCCACAAAACTTTTGAATGTCAGTCTGCCTGAAACGTTTTGGAAGGTGCTGAGTAAATAGCATTATTTCATGCGTTTTTTTGATGGAAAAGCGGTCTTTTTGGCCGCTTTTTTTGTCCCATTTTCCTTGGGAGGAACGAAAATCAGGCACCAAATTCATCGTTTTTCGTCCCTAAATTCGTCACTTTCGTCCCAAAACGCTGGTTTTTGTCACAACACCAAACCTTCAATCACTTTGTTTGTTATGAGTGATGACCTCGCCGTAATTTTGCGGCAGATTTAAACCAAAAGGGAAATGAAAAATATGATTTGCACATTCGGCGATTCCATTATGAAAGGTGTCGTCTCGTCAGAAAAAGACGCTTCGGGAAAACCGCTTTATCAGGTCTCGGAGCAAAGTTTCGTCAACCGTTGCGGACAGCGGTTTGGCATCAGCATTAAGAACTATGCCTGTTTTGGCAGCACCACGACGCAAGGCATGAAATACATCGACCGTCACGAAAAAGATGTGGCGGAAGCCGATTACATTCTGTTTGAATATGGCGGCAACGATTGTGACCATAACTGGAAAGAAGTGTCGGAAAATCCAAATGTTCAGCATCTTCCGAAAAATTCGCTTGATGTTTTCGTGAAGCAATACCGCGATTTGATTCAGAGAATCAGGAAAATGAACGGCAATCCTGTCATCATGTCCTTGCCTTTGATTGACCCTGACCGCTTTTTCGATCATCTTTCGGCTGGCCTGAACCGCGACAATATTCTTTCGTGGCTGGGTGGCCGCACGATGCGCATCTATCAGTGGCACGAAATGTATAATGTGGAGCTTTTCAAGCTGGCGCGACATCTGCGTGTGCCGATTATCGATGTGACGACGCCGTTTCTGGAAGTCCGCAATTACAGCGATTACCTTTGCGATGATGGCATTCATCCCAACGAGAAGGGCCACGCCTTGATTGCTGACGCCATTGCAAATAATGTTGGCAAGGTCTTTGCATGAAAGGCCGAAAAACTTATTTTTGCAGTCTAATTTAATACCGGATAAAAATGAAAAAAGCACTTTTCACAGTATTGGCACTCGTTTTGGTAGCCTTCTCATTTGCTCAGACAAAAGGAAACAACGCAGTAGGAAACAGTATCTTAGGCGATTACGAATCTATCAAAGGCAAGGATCATTTCAAGGTTCATATCACTCAAAACCGCGATGGTTCTTTCAAAGGCCAGATTTTCTGGATGGAGATTGACAAGGATGAAAACGGAAAAGTGCTGTTGGATGAAAAGAATCCCGACAAGAACCTGCGCAAACTGCCTTGCACCCAAATCGTGCTGTTCGATGGCCTGACCTACAATGCCGAAAAGAAAGTGTGGGACGGAACGAAAATCTACGACCCGCAGCGTGGCATTCGTGCCAATGTCACTTGTGAGTTCCAGTCCGATGGCAAGCTGATGCTGAAAGGCAGTGTGCTTGGCATCAGCGAAAAGGCTTATTGGACGAAAATCAAATAAGTCCGGCTTTCCGTTTTATCGCTTCAATATTCTCGTAATCAACCACATAGAGCTTACCGCTTTTCGTGGTGATAAGCGCGTGATTGTCGCGTTGTGCGCTGAATAAATAGTATATGTGTTCCGTTCCGCGCTTGCACCAACCGCCGTAAGTCATTTGTCGGTTGGAAAGTTTTTTCCTTTCGCTTTTCTTATCATTCAGGCCATAGACCCTTTCAGCATTTGTGCCAGAGTTCATTAGTTTACCTCTGCCACGGCCATAAAGCTGGTCATCGGCTTTTTCGATGCTTGCAATTTCGGACAAAGGCAACAAAATTGATCCAATCATATAATTGAAATACAGGTTATCATTATCAATGGCAAGGTTTCTGGCTATACATTTGCTGCTGCTGACGAAGGACATCGGGATAATAATCATCAAAGCGATAACGGCTGAACCACCCCACAACGATGCCTTGTCGTAAACAATAACGAAGATTATTGCCGCAAGGCAAATGACGAGCATACAAATGTACCTAACAAGCAGCCTTCTCCATTTTATCGATTCAAAATCCTGTAATATTTCCATAGGTAGGTGTTTTTTGACGTAAAGGTTAATTTATTGAAAATCAATTAAGTCCGACTTTCCGCTTTATTGCTTCGGCATTTTCGTAATCAACCACATAGAGTTTTCCGTCTTTTGTAGTGATAAGCGCGTGATTGTCGCGTTGTGCGCTGAATAAGAAATACTTGTGTTCCGTGCCGCGCTTGCACCAGCCGGCGTAGGCGAGTTTTTTGTCGAAACGGCTTTTGCTTTCGTCTTTCGCCTGACCATAGATTTTTCGTGCTTCTCTGTTGGGATCCGCCAACTTGTCCTTGTTGCGTCCGTAAAGTTGGTCATTGGCTTTTTCTATGCTGGCAATTTCCGACAAAGGGAGCAATGTAGTTCCAAGCATACGTTTGAATATCAAGTTGTTGTCGTCAATGGCGAGATATTTCGCTGTGGTTTTGCTGCTGAAAATAATAGAAGAGACTTCAAGAATTGTAAAGATTACCAAATCAAAAAGCAGTCCAAAATCCATCTCATAGCTGTACTTTTCTAATAGAATTGACCCCGCAACGAGAATCAGGAAAACAATGATTTCAATAATAAGTATCTTTTTCCATTTCGGTGATTCCAGATTTTGTAATATTTCCATAGCGATGATTTTTCCGCAAAGATATGAAAAATGTTTATTTTTGCCTCGTAAACAGATAAAAATGCACAAGATACTTTTCGTTTGTCACGGTAACATCTGCCGCAGTCCGATGGCGGAATTTGTAATGAAGAAAATGGTGAAAGACGCTGGCCGTGAAGCGCAGTTCGAGATTGCTTCAGCCGCCACTTCGACCGAGGAAATCGGCAATCCCGTTTATCCTCCGGCGCGCCGCATACTTGCCGAACACGGCATAGGTTGCGTAGGTAAAACGGCTCGCCAGATGACGCGGCAGGATTATGATTATTTCGACCAAATCATTGCCATGGACCGCAACAATCTCCGCAACTTGAAACGCATGTTTGGCGAAGATACCCAGCACAAAATCAGCCTTTTGATGGATTACACGCACCGCCCGGGCGATGTGGCCGACCCTTGGTATACGGGCGATTTCGAAGCCACTTGGCGTGATGTTTGGGATGGTTGTAGTGGGTTGATGGAAAGATTGGCTTGACTATTTATTTTTCCGTTTCCGCATCCGCAATCGTTTCATTACCGTCTGTTTCAGTAATGTTGGGCTCTTGAAGCTCTTCTAAAACTTGGCTTAAAACATTGTCAGGTTCTTCGTTTTTGCCTAATTCTCGAAAGACAAAAATCAAGGAACCGATAACTATTATTGTCATAATGAAAAAGGCAAAATCTGCCAATAGATTGATAGTAGCATCAACATCGTTTATGTCTTTTGTTACACGGATAATTTGGTCAACTATTGCTATAATTAAAGATAGTAGAAATGCATATAGACAGGCCTTATTAATGATGTCGGTGATTTTACGGCGTTTCTTGGTTTTCTGTATCGTTTCTATTGATTCGGCAACGGAATTGCATTTTTTCTTGAAATTTCTAATGCCTATGAAAAGCATAAGGTTTCCGCATAATGCTGATAATCCCCAAATGACATAGAAAATGCTTCCTATGGCTGAATAGCAATCCCATGCTAATAGTGGAATGACGATGATTAATGCAATTACGCCAATTAAAGCCTTTCTCTGCACCTTATCCATATTTTTCCTTGTGACTTCGCTGATGGCTTCATCGCTGACGATTTCTTCCTTGTCGAGTTTCTGGTTGAGGAGCGCCATCTGTTCGCGCATTTCTTCTAATTCGTTGTGTTCCATAGCTTTGTTTTTTTATTGTTCGTCTGACATATTTTTGAGCTGTTCCTTAATCCTGACCAATTTCACGGAAACGTTTTTCGTTGAAATGCCGATAATCTGCCCGATTTCTTCGTAACTCATGTTTTCGAGCCACAGCAGCACAATGGCGCGGTCGACCATGCCGAGGCGATTGATCCGGCTGTAAAGCTGCTGGATTTGTTTCGTGTCGCTGTCGGTGTCGGTGAAAAGGTTGATTTCCATTGAGAGCGGTATGGTTTCCGATTTCTTTTTCTTCCGCTCGGCCGAGATGCAGGTGTTGAGCGTCACGCGCCACACCCAGCTCCGCACGTCACATTCGCCACGGAACGAGTCGAAGCCATTCCACAAGTTGATGAGCGTTTCCTGAAACAGGTCGCCGACTTCGTCCTGGTCTTTCGAGAACATGTAGCACACGGTGTAAATCGTGTTCTTGTTCCCTTTGACCATTTGCGCGAAATCCTTTTCTTTTTGCTTTTTGTTTTCCATGATTGGTGAATTAAAGAACAACCCTTAGACGCAAAATCCGGCGTAAAACTACAAAAAAAGTGAGATTTTTTGCCATTAGCTTTTAGCCATTAGCCATTAACTTTGCACAAACGCAGCTAAAAGCTATAAGGAATATCGCCAACTCGCCAAATGAAAAATCGCCGATTCGCCAAATGGATTTTCGCCGATTCGCCAAATGGATTTTTTAAAGCATTGAAATGCAAACAAATAACGCTCGCACCTAAATCAAAGATGCAAGCGTTATTAAAAGCCAATATTTTGAATAAACGTGTCAGTTAGCTAAAGACTAATAGCTAACAGTTCCATTTACTCAATCCAATAAACATAATTTTCCTTGCGCGGGCGGGCTTCAGGTTCGTCGCCATTGGTGTAGCCGAGAATGCAGTTGCCGATGCCGACAAAATTGCCTTCAACGCCTAAATTGGCGAGGATGGCCTTGCCTTCTTCTGTCTCGAAGACTTCCTTGGCGCGGTGAATCCAGCAGGAGCCTAAGCCTTTGGCATGGGCTGCGTTGAGCAGGTTGCCCATGACCAGACTGCCGTCTTCCTTCCAAGTCATGGCAGCGGTGCTGTCGGCCAAAACGACCAACACGACAGGAGCACCATAGAACGGGTCGCTGTCGCTACCCATAACGGCAGCGTTGAGGCGACTCAACTGGTCGCGCACTTCGCGGTTGGTGACGGCAATGATGATTGGGCTTTGGCGGTTCATGCCCGTTGGGGCGTAAGTGCCAGCCTTGCAGATTTCTTCAATCACCTCGCGTGGAGGCATTTCTTCGGTGTAGCTGCGCACGCTGCGGCGCGTCAGCAAGTCGTCCATTGTAGTATTCATTGTGATTGGTGTTGTGTTTGTTTCGGTTGCTTCCGTTTCTTCCGTCTTGTTGCAGCACGACGGCAAAGCGATGATGGCGAGCGCCAAAGCGATGATAAGTGAATGTGTTTTCATAGTATGTAGTTTTTAATCAATGTCTTACAGTGAGTTGTAAGCAGGCGAGAAGGTGTCGCCCTGGTTGATGTCACCGGTTCTCAGACCTTTGCGAAGCCAGCGTGAGCGCTGGTCGGAGGTGCCGTGGTTGAAGGTCTCGGGCATGGTGCGGCCGTAGGCTTGCTTTTGCAGGTAGTCGTCACCGATTTTCGAAGCGGCATTCAAGGCTTCTTCGATGTCACCATCTTCCAATGAGCCGAACATCTTGTTATCGTTGTAAGCCCAGACGCCAGCATAGAAATCGGCCTGCAATTCGAGGCGCACGCTGATTTGGTTCGATTGTGGCGTGTTCTGACCATAGCGTGCCATCTGTTGGTGTGCTGAGTTAAGCGTGCCAAGCAGATACTGCACATGGTGACCCACTTCGTGGGCGATGACGTATGCGTAGGCGAAATCGCCGTCGGCACCGATTTGGCTCTTCATGCTCTTGAAGAACTCAAGGTCTAAGTAAACACATTGGTCGCCCGAACAATAGAATGGGCCGCTAGCCGAAGTTGCGTTGCCGCAAGCCGAACTGACGGCATCGCTGAAAACCACGAGTTTCGGAGGTTCGTATGTTCTGCCCAATTTCTTGAATTCCTTTGTCCACACGTCTTCGGTTCCGGCAAGGATTTGCGTGGCAAACTTAAACAGTTCCTGATCTTCTTCGCTGAATTGCGTAGGATCGGTCTGGGTGTATTCGGTGTTGTTGCCCTGCTGCGTTATCTGCTGGATTAATTCCGTATCCGGTTTTTGACCCGTCAGCAGCCAAATAAGGCCCACAATGACGATTCCACCGATGCCTAAGCCACCGGCTTTTGCTGCGCCGCTCATGCCGCGGCGGTCTTCTACGTTTGTACTTTGTCTACGTCCGTCTAATTTCATGATGATTGTGTTTTTAGAATTTTGCGCAAAAATAATGGAAAAATGCTTTTGATTTGAATTTTTACGATTGTAAATGAGAAATAACTACATTTGCACCATTAACATTTAAAGTTTATCATCATGAAAGTATTTGTCAACGACACAGAATTAAAGACCTATTATGGTGCAAAAGTGAAATCGGCGGTTTTGGCTTTTTTGAGAGCCAAAAATCTTCCTTTGAATACTGATGGCATAGAAGTAAAAGATGCCTACGGAAACATCATTGATTTGGACGGCGCTTTGCGTTCCAATACGAAGATTTACATTAAATTGTAATGCTATGAAAAAGATTTTCAATATCTTAACTGTCGCTTTTATGGCATTGTCCTTCATTTCGGGTTGCACGCCAAAAGAGCAGAAACTGTATGTGCTGAGCCTTAACGATCAACATGCCAACATCGACAATTATCCTCAGTTTGCGGCTTTGGTCGACAGTCTTCGCACGGCTCATCCCGATTTGCTGCTGTTTTCGGCTGGCGACAACCGCTCGGGCAATCCCATCAACGACCGCTATTCCGACATCGCCCGCCCTATGGTGGAATTGATGAACAAGGTCGGTTTCAACCTTTCTTGTTTGGGCAACCATGAATGGGATGCTGGTCCAATCGGCTTGCGTAATGTTATCAATTGGGCCAATTATCCTTACGTTTGCGCCAACGTCACTTTCGACGATTCGCTCAATATGCCTGTCAAGCCTTTCGAAATCATCGAATGGAATGGCTTGAAGCTTGGGGTAATCGGTGCCATTCAGTTAGGGATGAACGGTTTGCCTGATTTCCATCCGAAAAATGTCGGCGGTTCACATTTTCGTCCGGCAAACGAAGTTATTCCGGAATATCTTTATCTGAAAGATGAATGTAATGCGCTGTTCCTGCTTTCGCATTGCGGTTACGAAGAAGATCGTGAACTGGCTGAGCAGTTTCCTCAGTTTGATGCCATTTTCGGCGGTCACACCCACACCAGAGTTTCGGAAACGCAAATCGTGAATGGCGTAATGATTACCCAAGCCGAAAGCAAGGTGAAATATGTGACTTTGAGCACTTTCACTTTCAAGAACGGCAAAATAGTTGACAAACAGGAAGAATTGCTTTCGGTTCGTGATTTTCCGCATCGCAATGCCGAAGTGCAGGCTATGATCGACAATTACAACAATAATGAATATTTCTCCACCGTAAAAGGCAACAATCTGACACCTATCAGTAATTACGAATCATTGGGTTGCCTGATGACTGATGCCATACGTTACACCTTATCTGCCGATTTTGGTTTCCAGAATCCTGGCGGCGTGCGCTACGACACGCTTTCGGTTCGCCCTGTCACGATGAAGGATTTGCTGGCTTTGGATCCTTTCGATAACGAAATCGTGCAGTTCAACCTGACGGGCGAGGAAATCATCCGCTTGATGAAGTCGTGCTATGTTACCGATGGCGGTCCGATTTATTGTTCAGGATGCACCTATTCATATTCGGAAGATGAAAACGGAGAAATGACTGATATTGAAGTCGTTTTGGAAAACGGACAGCCTTTGGACATGGCTGCCACCTACAATGTTGTTATGAATAGCTACATGTCGACGGTTTTCGATTATGAACACCAAGATGAAGGCCGTTCCACATTCCGCACCTCCAACGAACTGATGCTTGAATATCTGTCGCAACATCCTGATATTGATTATGGTAATACATCACGGGTAACTGAAAAATAAACACAAATGCCTTTGGCTATTGGCTTCTGGCCTCTGGCTTGGCTTCGCCGCCAGTTGGCCTATCGGACGAAAACGCAATTCACGGCGAAGCCAAGCTAATGGTCAATGGCTAAAGACTAATAACTAAAAAAATAGAAAAATTGAAAGTTTGGCACGATAATCGCATATAACAAGGAAAAGCAGCAATGCGAAACAAACAGAATGTCAAACCCTAAAAAACACACCATCATGAAAGCAAAGAAAATCTTTATGACGATCCTGGTAATGATGGGATTCGTCATCGCAAAAGCACAAGGTTATCCACCAGAGCTGGCGCTTGTTTCACAGCCAGTGATGACCTACAACGACTACGACAACACAATCACCCTTTACTATGATGTCCAGAACATCGGCGATGCGCGTTACAAGGGTTATGTTTACATTTATCTTGACCCAGACAACGGCTACTATTACGCCAAAAAGCGTGTCAACGTATGCCCTGGCAGAATCAAGAGAATCGCCATCGACATTCCGGCCTACCGCCCGAATCCTTCATGGGCTTACACGGTAATGCCTTACTACTCACTTGGTAACGAACTCTACTCCTTCACCACTTT
>CALGBV010000437.1 GCA_937884015.1 uncultured Bacteroidales bacterium | reverse complement strand
TGTTGGCATTTTCCTTGTTGACGCTTACTGTTTTGTAACTTAAGTAATTCATTTTCTTGTTTATATGTTTATCCAATTCAATAAAACACTACTCTATTTTGAGCGTGCAAAATTACACCTTTCTTCGATAACTGCAAACTTTTTTGTGCATTAATTCATTTTCGCCCATAAATCAATGCGTTAGCAGTACATGAAGAAGATAATGGACTGTTTTAACGAGGCCGCAAAAATAGTGTTTTTTTCAAAATGATTGGATTAATATTGTAATTTTGCACCAAAATTTCCGCAAATGGCTATCGAAATCAATCATATCACCAAACAATATGGCGAACAGCTCGCCCTCAACGATGTCACGCTGAATGTCGACAAAGGCATCGTGGCACTTCTCGGCCCGAATGGAGCCGGTAAATCCACTTTGATGAAAATCATAACCTGCTTCATTCCGCCCACCTCGGGAACCGTGAGCGTCAACGGTTTCGATGTAATGGATAATCCTATGGAAGTGAAGAAAATCGTGGGTTACCTGCCGGAGCACAATCCGCTATATCTTGACATGTACGTACGCGAATACCTTCAGTTTGTGGCCGGCGTGCATCATCTGACGGGCAAGGAGGCCGAGAAACGCATCGAAGAAATGATTGAACAGACTGGCCTCGGCATTGAAGCCCACAAGAAAATCGGCGCGCTCTCGAAGGGCTACCGCCAGCGCGTGGGTCTGGCTCAAGCCATGATGCACGACCCGCAGGTGCTCATCCTCGACGAACCTACTTCTGGCCTCGACCCGAACCAACTGGTTGACATCCGCAACCTCATCACCGATTTGGGCAAGGAAAAGACGGTATTGCTTTCAACCCATATCATGCAGGAAGTGGAAGCCATCTGCTCTCGCGCCATTATTATTAATAAAGGTGTGGTGGTCGCCGATGACAAGATTGAGAACCTGAAACAGGCCAACACGTCAAACAACGTCATCATCGTTGAGTTTGAGACCGAAGTCACGGAGCAGCAGTTGCGTCACATTCCGATGGTGAGCAAAGTGCAGCATGCCAAAGGCAACCATTGGATCATTGAACCTCAAGACGATGCCGACATCCGTGCCAACCTGATGAAATGGTCGGTTGAAAACAACCTCATCATCAAGACTTTGCAGAAGGAAGACATCAGCATTGAGGAAGCTTTCCAGAAACTGACGAAATAGACTCCGATAACTTAAAGAAGTCTCCCGCTGATCTCGCTGATTTACGCAGACATTTTTCTCCGCGTAAATCTGCGTCCTCTGCGGGAGAAAATAATCGTCTTTCTCACTGGCTTCGCTTACATTTTTCTCTGCGCAAGTCTGCGGTCTCTGCGGGAGATAATAATCGTGTCTCTACTTCACATAAAAATCAATCATTTCGTTGATGGCTTTCTGACAGATTGGGCAGAAGCCGGGGGCGGTATTGGTCTGCATTCGGCAATCGTAATAGCCACGATAGCAGCCTTTTGAAGTGTAACCTGCACCTTCAAAAACGCCCACATGGCCCATATATGAGCGGTCATTCGGTGTTGGAATCGGCAAGTCCTTTTCAACCATATCTTCCCATTTCTTCGAGAAATCGGCCAAAGTGGAAATGTTGGGTTCCCAAGGCTCGACATTGGATGGATAATAGTCTTCCAAGACCTCGTCATCATAGAAATATTCGTCGCCCAAACCTGCAAAACTATGGCCAAACTCGTGTATGAAAACCTCATTGGCATAAGCATCATCGGAAGTGCCCATAGCGTAGGAATAATAGATGCCGCCACCGCCATACTTGGTCTCATCAGCAATAATGAAAACGCAGTCGAAAGGCGCACCCGAAAAAACCGACGCAATCTTGCGATGATCCTGAATGGTGAGATAACGGTCTTGATAGAAGGTGTCGAAACTTGAATTGAGGATGGTTTTGCGCCATTGTCCACAATTCGGGATGTCGGTCCCCGCCTCTTCGGAGATGCTCTCCACCAGCCACACATTGAAATCATTTTTGCGTGATTTGTAAGGTTCCATTGTGAACAGGTAATTCATAAAACGCTCAGCATCAGCGTGAAGTTTATCCATTTTGTCAGCAGTGTAGCCTTCACCGCAGAAAACCAAATCAACTTTATGGGCATAATCGCCATTCACCATAAGCGGCACCACCTTGAAATCGTTTTCAGCACCTGGAATGATATGGCGGTCGGTCGGGTCAACATCGCACTCAAAGAAAGGTTCTAACATTCCCGTCTTTTTAATCCTCTGATAGAGAA
>CALGBV010000436.1 GCA_937884015.1 uncultured Bacteroidales bacterium | reverse complement strand
CAGAGATTTTCAGCCAATTCGGTAAAAGCGCTACCGACACTGGTTCAGCAGAAGGACAAATCGCTTTGTTCACCTACAGAATTAAGCATTTGACTGAACAGACAAAAGAACACAAAAAAGATGTGGCCGCCAAGCGCGCACTGGTCGGTTTAGTAGGTAAGAGAAGAAAACTTCTCGATTATTTGAAGAGAACCGACATCGAAAGATACCGTAATATCATCAAGGAATTGGGCATCAGAAAGTAATACTTTCGCGCTGCCTAAGCGGAAAATCGTTCAAAAAGGCAATTTCACGGAATTGCCTTTTTTTTGCTATTTACTAAACCACACCTATTAAAAAAAGAAAACTATGGGTCCAGAAGGATTTACACAAATCATAAAGATGCCTAATGGTCAGGAAATCAGCATCAATACTGGCCGTTATGCAAAGCAAGCCGATGGAGCAGCCCTTTTGCGCTGCGGCGACATCGTGATGCTTGCCACCGTCTGCTCAGCCACCGAAGTCGCTCCAGAGACCGATTTCTTCCCGCTGTCAGTCGATTACAGAGAAAAATACTATGCAACAGGCAAATTCCCAGGCGGTTTCTTCAAGCGTGAAACCAAGCCGTCGGATTACGAAGTGCTGATTTCGCGTCTTATCGACCGCGCACTCCGCCCGTTGTTCCCCGATGACTATCATGCAGAGACCATCGTCCAGGTGACTTTGCTCTCAGGCAACAAGGAAGAAGCTCCTGACTGCCTCGCAGCATTGGCAGCATCAGCCGCCATCACCGTTTCCGACATCCCGTTCCACGGTCCTATTTCGGAAGTCCGCGTGGCCATGATTGGCGACGAATACGTCATCAACCCGACATTTGCCCAGATGGAAGACGCCCGCCTCGAATTGATGGTTGCCGCTTCCATGAAGGACATCTGCATGGTGGAAGGCGAATGCAAGGAAGTGTCGGAAGCAGAAATGCTCGGCGCCCTGAAAGCCGCTCACGAAGCCATCAAGATCCAATGCCAAGCTCAGATTGAACTGGCCGAAAGAGTCAACAAAGAAAAGAGAGTCTACTGCCACGAAGTCAACGACGAAGACCTCCGTGCCGACCTCACCGCTGCTTGCTACCAGCCATGCTACGACTTCGCTCTGACAGGCTGCGCCGACAAGCACAAGCGCGAAGAGACCTTCAGCGGCATTCTCGAAAACTATCTCACCAAATACACGGAGGAAGAACTTGAGACCGTTAAACCATTGGCCGCACGTTATTTCCACGATGTGGAACGCTCTGCAGTTCGTAACGCCGTTCTGAACGAACGCATCCGCCTCGATGGCCGTCAGACCAACGAAGTGCGTCCTATCTGGACGGAAGTCGACATTCTTCCGAAGGCTCACGGTTCAGCTGTTTTCACCCGCGGTGAAACACAGGCTTTGGTTACCGTAACCTTGGGCACCAAACTTGACGAACAGACCCTTGACGGAGCTGTCGTTGAAGGCACAAACAATTTCATCCTTCACTACAACTTCCCAGGATTTGCTACCGGCGAAGCC
>CALGBV010000435.1 GCA_937884015.1 uncultured Bacteroidales bacterium | reverse complement strand
TTGAAAAACAGCGTCTTTTGGAACTGCCTTCATGGGAAGGCGACAAGATTTTCCTGCGTTTGATTGACGCAAAAGTGCCGTTTTTCTCCTTGAAATTACGCTATGAAGGCGATGTGCTTCGCGAAGCGGTGCTGAATGGAAAGATGTTGCCGCTATAAAGCAACGAATTTTCGGTTGCATTTTGCTTGAATAATACAATTTTCTTATTTTTGTCCCAAAAATCTGAAAATCATGGAAAAGAGAATCTTTATAGCCGTTTTGTTGCTTTTCTCTGTAGCATTTGGCTTTGCCCAAGAGAATGGCTGCCGTAGTGTTGTCATTACGCCTGTAAATCCTGTCATTCAGCCAGGCGAATCGGTGACTTTGAATGCAACGGGCGCAACGTTTTTCCAATGGTCGCCGGCAACCGGATTGAGTACTACAATCGGTCCGACAACGGTTGCATCACCCAGCGTTACGACAACTTATACCTGCACGGGCTTTGAGCCTGGTCCTGAGCGCGTTACGAATGGCGATTTCGAGCAAGGCAAAACGGGCTTCACTTCATCGTATCAATACAATTCAGACCTCTATGGCGAGGGTACCTATTATGTTGATAGTGATGCAAGCTGGCATCATGAAAGTTTTGTCGGGCATGGACATGGTGGGTCGGGTAATTTCATGATTATCAATGGCGCGACAATGCCTGGCACAAATGTCTGGACGGAAACCGTGTCGGTGCAGCAAAACACGAATTACGCTTTTTCCACATACGTCTGTTCGGTTTGCGCGGGTGCCGAGGCCCAATTGCAGTTCAGCATCAATGGGCAGCAGATTGGCCGTGTGTTTTCGGCACCGGCTACGACAAACACCTGGATTCAGTTCTATCAGATTTGGAATAGCGGCAATTCGACTTCGGCCACCATCACCATTCTGAATCAGAACACTACGGGCGGCGGAAACGATTTCGGTCTTGACGACATTTCTTTCTGCCAATTGGTCTACGACAGCGAAGCGCATAGCACCGTTACCGTGGATGCCATGAGTGCCGAAAACGATAATGTCTCAACGTGTTACGAAACTCCTGTCACCATTGATTTTCTTGACAATGACCATGTGTTGCAAAGTTGTAACAATTTGTCGTGCAGCATTATACAACAACCCACTAATGGTTCGGCAACATACGCAAACAGCATCATGCGCTATACGCCAAACAATGGTTTTTCAGGAACTGATTCTTTCCGTTACCGGATAACTTGCAGTGGCCAATCGGCGGAGGCGACGGTGAATGTCACGGTTTACGGACAGCAGTTGAAAGAAGAAACCCATGTGTCGTGCGGGGAATTCCATTGGCACGGAAACACTTATACGGAAACAGATGATTATATGGTTACGGTTCCTGGAGCCGGGCAGCATGGATGCGATAGCGTTTACATCTTGCATCTTACGATAGCAGAAACAGTGTTTTCCGATACTGTTGCTTCGGTTTGCGAGCCTTTTTTCTGGCATGGCATGGAATGTCAGAGTTCCGGCGATTATTTCGATACCATTCAGACGCAGCTGGGGTGCGACAGCATTGTCACCTTGCATCTTACCATGGGTTCGGCTTCGGAACATTTTGATACACCAAAAGTCTGTTATTCATACGATTGGGATGTTGAAGGCGAGATTTATCATTATGAACAGTCATGCCGTGATACAGTCATCGTTGAAGGTCAAGGCGATGAGTGTGACCGAATTTATTATCTTGATTTGACGGTTTATCAGGCTTCGCAAATCACCATCGACACATTGGGCTGCAATGCGTTCCAAAGTCCTTGGTGCGACTCGGTTTATACGCAATCTGGAATTTATTCGCATTATTATGTAGGCCCTCATGGTTGCGACAGTTTGGTGCGGCTGAACCTGACCATCGTGCAAAGTGAAACGTTTGATGAAGAAGACGCGACTTGTGAACTGCCTTATCATTGGCAAAGTCACGGCTATGATTTGGGCTATTTGAACGAAGAAGGATTTTATTCTCAAGATGTTAGCGTTGGCGATTGTTTTGTCACCTTCAACCTGAATCTGATTGCGGGAACCGATTCGGAGCCAAATGTCTTTGATATTGATGATGAATGCGATTTTTATGAATGGCAGGATTCAACGTATTACGAAAGCGGCACATACGAAATACATCGGCAGAATCACTCGGGGTGTGACAGTACTCTGATTCTGAAGCTTTCGCTGAATTATACGCCGGAACTGACGGAAATTAATTCTGCGACTTCCGGAATATCGCATTGGGTTGTTACGGCAACCGAATTCCAAATCAACGAATATACCTACAATGTTGCTACTGTCAATGAAAACGCTGAATATTATAGCATTGTGTGGAGCCTTGAGCCTCCTGTCGGATGGGTCTTGGAACCATCTTCCGATGGCAAGTCGTGTGGAGTTTACGTGTTGAATCATGTTCCTGATACGGTCTGGCTGAAAGCGGTTGCTTACAGTAAATGCGCTCCGGAAGGGAAGGAAAGCAGGTATTGGCTGGTGTGTTCTTTCTACGATGTCGAAGAATTCGAAACAAGGCAGGTGCTGCTTTATCCTAACCCTGCTCACGGACAGCTTACCGTTGAGGCGGATGGAATCCGTCAGGTCTGCGTTTACAATATGTTTGGCCAGATTTGCCAAAAGCACACCGGTTTGTCGACTGACAGGCTGATTATTGGCACGGAAAAGTTGCCTTCGGCATTATATTATGTTGAAATCATCGCGGAGTGGGGAAGGTGCGTGCGGAAGATAGAAGTTGCACGATAAAATATGGTATGCTTTTTGTTTAAAAATCCATTATTCAATCAAGTAACAAAGCATGAATGAAATGAAAAAAAGATTTACTCTTGGCTTGGCGCTAATGTTAAGTGCCTTTTTCGGTGTTTCGGGTTGGTCCCAGAATGTCATTACAAATGGGAACTTCGATTCGGGAAATGTTGGTTTCCAGACGGATTATCAATATAGTTTGGACCTCTCCCAGGGTGCGAGATATGTGGTGGATGTAAATGCCGGCGCTTATAATGCGGGGCACTTTTTCAGTCTGGCAGACCACACTTCGGGCTCGGGAAAATATTTCATTGCCAATGGCGCTGGCGGTAATCTGGTTAATCCAAGCACAGCCATTGTGTGGAAGGAAACCGTTACGGTTCAGCCACATTCCTATTACGATTTCACATTTTGGGCTACACATTTGAATAATGGCGGAAGTCCATTGTTCAATTACCGCGCAAAATTCATCGTGAAGTTTGATGGCTCAACAGTGGGGAATGAATTTCAGCCTCAGCTACATTCCGGTCAAGGTTATTGGGATCAATTTCCTGTGTATCATTGGTATAGCGGAAACAAGACTCAGGTCACGATTGCCATCTACGACAATTGCACATGGCCTGCTAATTTGGGCGATGATTTCGGCCTTGATGATATTTCGTTGAATTATCTGTATACCAATGTCGTTGACGCCGTTGACGACAATGTGACAACCTGTTTTGGAACACAAGTGAATTTTGACCCGATGGCAAATGATGTGATTTCGCCCCAAAGCATTGTCTCCGATGTCGATTTCTCCGTCAGCACCTTGCCTCTGCACGGTTCTTTGGATTTCTTTTCCGGAACTACGTTCACATATACGCCAAATAGCAATTATGTCGGTCCGGATAGCTTCACTTATAAGTTGACATTTGGCACAAATGATATTATTGAATACGGAACGGTGAACATTACCGTTCAGCCGCGCCCGCAACGCACTATCAACCAACATGCTTGTGAATCCTTTACTTGGACGGGCTACACCAATCAGACCTATACTTCGGATGGTATCTGGCAGTATGTGAAAGTGAACCCAAGCGGCTGCGACAGCCTGATTACTCTGAATCTTTCCATTCATCATGCCACCGAAGAAACCTTGCCAGCAATGGAAAGCTGCGATGAATTTACGTGGCATGGCGTCACTTACACTGCAAGCGGACTCTATGATTATGAGACGGTCAACCAGTGGGGATGCACACATGTGCAGCATCTCCCGCTCACCATTCACCACAGCGATATGGTTGAAATGAGTGTTTCGGCCTGCGAGGAATACACTTGGCATGGCGTAACGTATAATGCAAGTGGCGATAAGACTTACATGACGACCAACGAGCATGGTTGCGACCGTTTGGAAATCCTGCATCTGACCATTAGTAATGCTTACCGCGAAGTGGTAAACGTCACGGAATGTGAGGAATACTATTGGCCGAGAACGGGTCGCACCTACACGCAAAGCATTGTCGATTCCGTCAGCGTGGCGGGTGTGCAAGGCAGTTGCGACAGTACATTTGTCTTGAACTTGACGCTGCATTATGCTGATGAGGTGATGCTTGACCCAGTTTCGGCATGTGATAGTTATGAATGGTATGGCATTACTTACGATGAAAGCGGAACCATTTCTAACCAAACCGTCAATGAATGGGGTTGTGAACGCATTGAATATCTGCCGCTTACAATCAATCATAGCGAGACCGTGAATTTGCAGCCTGTCACGGAATGTGATGAATATGAATGGCATGGCCAGGTTTACACCCAAAGCGGCGAATACTATTTCGATACCGTCAATCAGTTCGGTTGCAATCTCCGTTATGTGCTTCCTTTGACTATTCATTATGGCGACACCATTGATTATGAACATGTTGAAGCCTGCGATTCCTATCTTTGGAATGGAAGAATCATTACGGAAACAGGTCTTTATACGCAGGAAACGGTTACGCCCGAGGGCTGCGATCGTTTGGAAAGAATCTTCGTTACGGTAAATTACAGCACTCTTGACACCCTGGCACCTGTAACGGCATGCGACAGCTACGAATGGCATGATGTGGTTTACACACAAAGCGGTTACTGCCGTTATGAGACTTTGGGGCCTACGGGGTGCTCACAAGTCGAAATCCTGCCTTTGACAATCAACCATAGCTCGTTCGATGAGTTTTATATTCAGGCTTGCGAGTCATATGAGTGGTACGACAGCCTTTATACCGAACCTGGCATTTATTATCATGTCATTGAAAACACTCAGGGTTGCGATAGCCTTCTGATCATGCACCTCGAGATTGGCGATTCCTATGTGGAAGAGACAAGTCAGACCGGTTGTGGTGAATTTGAATGGTTTGGCACCACTTACACTGTAGGCGGTGATTATGAGCATGAAATAGAGAATCCGAATGGCTGCGACAGCCTTTTCATCCTGCACTTGACCATTTCGGAGACATTCGATGAAGATGTTTTTGCCGAAGCTTGCAATTCATACACTTGGGGACTTGACACCTACACCGAAAGTGGTGACTATCAGCATCAATACTATAGTGTAATGGGTTGCGACAGCATCGTCACCCTGCATCTCGACATAAAGAGACCTGTCTATCATGAGTTTGATTTGCAAGGTTGCATTCCGTATGTCTGGAATGGTATGCCGTACTACGAACCTGGCGATTACCAGCAGACCTTTGTGGCGGAAAATGGTTGCGACAGTATTGTGACCATGCATTTCAGCCTGCTGGAGATGTCCGTCGTGGAAATCGATTCCATAGCCTGTGACTCAGTGGAGTGGGGCGGCATAATCCACTACAGCGATTTTGATGTCTACGGTGATACTGTGCCCTCACAGTATGGTTGCGACAGCATCATTAACCTGTATCATTTTTCGGTGCATAACGCTCAGAATTCCTATCAGATTCATGGCGAAACTCAGGTGTATGTTGCAACGGATTTGCTTTCGGGCCTGTATCGTTATTACATCGATAAAGATGATGACGTCAGTTCCTGCTCGTGGCATTTGTCGAATCCTGGTTGGCAAATCGTTGAGAGTTTCGACAGCGAATGTGTCTTGTACGTTGCAACGCCGGGCACTGCCGAATTGACGGTTACAATCCAAAATGAATATTGCGGTGAAATGACGCGTTCCATTTTAATCAATGCCAGTTATTTTGATGTGAATGACAACGTGGCCGAGGCAAAGATTTTCCCGAATCCTACTTCAGGAATCCTGACCGTCGAAGCCGTTGAGATAACCGAAATCAAGGTGATGGATATGTTGGGACAGGTTCTGACCATCAATCAATATGGCAAGAATGACCATGCAGAACTGAATCTGTCGGAATTTGCTCCCGCCTTGTATCTGCTTGAAATCAGGACAACGAAGGGAAAAATGGTGAAACAAATCGCCGTAAGCCGATAAATTTTCTATTTTTGCCGACTAAATCTTAAGAAATGAAAAAGAGGATATTTTGGTTTTCGTGCATCGTGCTGGCTGCAGTCTTTGCATCATGCACAAAGAACGACGAAACGACTATTGTTCCGGTTGGAAGTGAGTCGTATATTGAGGAAATCCTGCAGGTGATTCCCGACTCGACAAAACAAGCGTTTGACTTGGTGCTTGGGACATTCCCTCAAGGTGCCATCCCGCCAAAAATTGAAGGTGCTTTTGTCGTTTCGCCGAAGCAGCGTGTGGCTTCGAGCATCGAAAACTGGCCGCTGAACCCCGCTGACCCAGAAGTCGATGTTAACATGGATTTCTATG
>CALGBV010000434.1 GCA_937884015.1 uncultured Bacteroidales bacterium | reverse complement strand
TTGATTCTATGCTTGTTCTGGATGAAGTCGGCAATTTCGTCCTTCACATTGATGATGGATGGCAAAATCGGGAAAATAGGCTTCTTACAGGTCTTCATCTTTTCGTCCAAAACCTTGTAAACCTCATAGTTAGAGAACAAACCTGGCGAACCGAAGATGACACACATGCAGTCGATGTTGTCGAAATCGTTTTCGCAAGCATCGATGATGTAACCGAGTTGTTCGGCGGTACCCGTAGCGAGGAAATCGATAGGATTTCCGACTGAAGAACCGTTGAACAGTTTGCCCAACAATTCCTGAGCCTTCGGACCTTCGAGGTGCGGCACATCCATGCCATTGTTCGACAAAGTATCGGTCAGCATGACGGCAGGACCACCAGCGTGAGTGATGACGGCCATGTTCTTGCCCTTCACTTCTGGATGCATGAAAATGGCGCAAACCGTCGTCAGTTCCTGACGGTTTTGGCAGCGGACGATACCAGCCTTGCGGAACAGAGCATCGACGGCGACATCAGATGTAGCCAAAGCGCCAGTGTGCGAACTTGCAGCACGGCTACCGGCAGCAGAACCACCCGACTTGATGGCAGCAATCTTGCAGCCCTTGTTGATGAGTGAACGAGCGTGCTTCAGCATCTTCTGCGGGTTGGAAATCTTTTCCATATAAAGCATGATGACACGGCTGCTCTTTTCAGGGTCGAAGGTCTCATCCAAATGTTCAAGGACATCTTCGATACCGACTTGAGCCGAGTTACCGACAGCCCAAACACTATTGAAAGTCAGGCCATTGCTCATGCCGTATTCCTTGATGAACACAGCCGTTGCACCTGAACCAGTAATGAAATCAACGCCTTGCGGGTCGAGCGGCGGGATTGGAGCATCGAAAGCACCGCAGTAATTGGTGTTCAGGAAGCCCGTGCAGTTAGGACCAATCAAAGAGCCACCGACGCTGGTGATGGTGTCAGCAATATGGCGTTCGATAGCAGCACCTTCTGCATTTTCCTCGCCGAAACCGGCTGAGATGATGATGAAACCTTTCGTGCCTTTTTGCAGAGCCAAAACATCGACGGTTGCAGCGCAATATTTGGCGGCAATGGCCAAAATAGCGCAGTCGACCTGTGGCAGGTCCTCGACTTTGGCATAGCATTTCACGCCTTGCACTTCTGCTTCCTTAGGATTGACGGCATATACCTGTCCTTTGAAAGGGCTTTCCAATAAGTTCTTCAATACTTTTCCGCCTGGTTTATGAATGTCAGCGGAAGCACCAACGACCACGATACTTTTCGGGTCAAGTAATTCTTTTGCTATCATTATGTTAGGTTTTAATTACTAATAAAATTGCCGCAAATTTAGGAAAATTTACGATAAACGCAAAATATGGTTTTCTTTTCAACACAAATTGCCACTAATACGCCGTAAATTATCCATTTACAATCATTTCAAATAAATGGGGAGGAACACATTACCGCGTCTCTCCCCTATTACTATTGCTTCAGTATACACTATAAGCCATTAATTTGCCGAGCGGACAAGGCGCACGGCAAGACCTTCGTCGCGTACCCCGTGACAAGGAAGGCCAGAACAATAGTCACCATCGAAATTGAATGCCCACGCAAAATATTCATCGCCGCACAACGAAGACCAGTACATCCGGTATTCGCTGAGGGAACTCGCAAATTTGATGGCGGAACCTTCGCGCCAGCCAGCATCAGGAAGAAAAACACATCCTTCCGGAATGGCCTTGAGATTAGATGTTTCCCCCGAATAATCATCGCAAAAGATGATGAGCCCATTGACATCATTCACCGTAGCACAGACGCAGGTATTGCCATAGCCACGCTTACCTTGCACTTTCCTTTCATTGACAAGATAAGCCCACTCCTCGTCGCTCAGAGTGCGCCAAACTCCTTTTTGTTCATTGACCGTAAAACCAGGATTTGGCGTAATCTCGGTTGCATTGGTGAAGAATTCATCACCCCAAGAACACACCCCGCTTTCAGTCCAATCACCGCCAAACTCTTCAGCACAAGCATAAGATGCTTCCTTGAGATAGAAGAAGTGACCAACATGATTAGGAGCCCATAATGACGGAAAATCCCACTGGTTTGCTTCGAATTCAAAGGAACTACCATTCCAATAAAGATTGCCTGGTGCGAAGTTCACCTTGTCACCATTTGCATTGATGGTAAAATCACCTTTGTTGTTAGAATCACTGTTATTGTTGTCGTCTTTCTTGCAAGACACCATTGCGAGGGCCGACATGACCAAAACCGCAATCATTAAGATACTTTTTTTCATTATGTTTATGTTTTAATTGCTAATAAAATTGCTGCAAATTTAAAAAAATATCCGATTGACTAGGAAAGTGGCTTGAAATTATTGGACTTTAATTGACAAGAAACACACTTTGCACGAAACGTATCACAAAAAAAGCGGGTCTATAGGTCAAATTGCAGGAAAGAGCATATCGAAAACGCCAATGTACACTGG
>CALGBV010000433.1 GCA_937884015.1 uncultured Bacteroidales bacterium | reverse complement strand
TCAAGGTAGATGCGACACTGCGCGCCGGTTCGGTAAGCGACGACATTGGCTTCTTTGTCAAATACAGCCTTCTTCCACTCTTCACCGAAGGGAAAGTCAAGGATGTTGATGGCAATGTCATCCAAAACGTGTATCCGCTCAACATAGGCTTTAGCTTGAATTTCTGATTTTTCAGCTCTTAATCTTAAACAGTTAGCCCTTAGCTGCGCTCCGCTCCGGAGAATAGCTAAGGGCTAACTGTTAATGGCTGACAGCTAAAGAATCACGCTTCGTACCCAAACCGTTTTAATTCCGCTTCGTTGTCGCGCCAATCCTTGTCGACTTTCACCATCAGTTCGAGGAAAATCTTTTTGCCTGTAAATTCCTCAATGTCGGTTCTTGCCATGGAACCTAATTTCTTGATGGCACTGCCGCCTTTGCCAATGATGATGGCTTTTTGCGATTCGCGAGCTACGTAGATGCTGGCGCGGATGACGATGCGTTTTTCGCTTTCCTCGTACGAATCCACGTCGACTTGCACGCTGTAAGGCACTTCCTGCTGGTAGTTGAGCAATATCTTTTCGCGGATGATTTCGGTGATGAAGAAACGCATCGATCGGTCGGTGAGTTCGTCTTTCGGGAAATAAGGCGGGCAGACGGGCAGCTTGGTCAGAATCTGCTCAAACACGTTTCTCACATTGGCGTTGTGCTGTGCCGAGATGGGGAAGACCGTGGCGGCGGGCAGTTCCTGCTCCCAAAAAGCCACGGCTTTGGCCAGTTCTTCCTGATTTGAAAGGTCAATCTTGTTGATGAGGACAAAAACGGGAATTTCGGTTTTTTTCAGCTTCTCGACGGTCTTTTCCTCAATCTTCTTGTCGGTGATGTCGACGACGAAAAGAATCAGGTCGGCGTCAATCATGGCCACGTTGACGAACTGGTTCATCACCTCGTGCATTTTGTAGGCCGGATCCTTGATGATTCCGGGCGTATCGGAGAAAACAATCTGAAAATCGTCGCCGTTGACGATTCCCAGAATGCGGTGACGTGTGGTCTGCGCTTTCGATGTGATGATGGAGATTTTTTCTCCAACTAACTGATTCATAAGGGTCGACTTGCCCACGTTGGGCCGTCCTATAATGTTGACATATCCTGCTTTGTGTTCCATAATGAAAAATTTTCTTCTTTTTTTGCGCTGCAAAGAAACAAAATATTTATCTTTGCAGCCGAATTCAGACGAAAAGAATGTTTTTCCGATGAATTTTTCCCACGATGCGGGGTAGAGCAGAGGCAGCTCGTCGGGCTCATAACCCGGAGGTCGGAGGTTCGAATCCTTCCCCCGCTACACACAAGACAAGGCTGAGGTTTCGGCCTTGTTTTTTTATACCTTTTCCCCAATAAATCGCACGATTAACCAAAGAATAACGATGGCCACGGCAAATGCCACCCATGAAGGCACTCCAAATGCCGTCGGCAAAACTCCGGACAGCATTGCCACACCGCCCACTGTCAAGGCGTATGGCATTTGTGTCCCTACGTGTTTCAGGTGTTCGCAGTCGCTTGCTAACGAACTCATGATGGTCGTGTCGGAAATCGGCGAACAATGGTCGCCCATGACTGCGCCTGCCATCACCGAGGCGACTACATTGTAGAATAACGGCATGCTGGCATCAAGGTCAAGACCGTTTTCTTGGCAGAGCAACCATGAAGCCGGAAGAATGAGTGGGTAAAGAATGGCCATGGTACCCCATGAAGTGCCGGTTGAAAATCCTATCAGACAAGCCAGAACAAAAGTGAGAACGGGCACTAAGCCTGGCGAGAGTGACCATTTTAGCAGCAATTGCGAGACAAACTCAGCCGTGTGCATGTCTTTGGCCACCAAAGCGATGGACCAGGCCATGGTTAGGATAACGACTGCGGTAAACATCGACTTGAATCCTTCGATGACTTCCTCCATGAGCTTGTTGAATTTGATTTTTCCCCTTAGCATCGTCATGATGATGGCGGTCAGCAAGGAAAATGTAGAAGCCCAAAGCAAAGCGACATAGGAGTCGGCGTCGCCGATGGTGGCAGAAATCTTGGAGAAAAAGTTGAGGTTGGTGTCTGACCACACCGCTGTATCATAGCCTGTGGCAACCAAACCGGTAACAGTCCCCAAAATCAGTACTATCAAGGGTAAAACGGCATCAGTGATATGCGTTTCTTGCGATTCCGCCATCTCTTCAGGAGATGTTGTCGCATTGGCAAGCCTGGCGGCTCGTTCCGCCTTGAGCATAGGACCGTAATCGCGGCCGCTGAGGATGAGCATCAGCACAAAGGCTAGGGTGAGAAATGGATAGAAACTATAAGCCAGTGAATGAAAGAACACGGAATAGGCGGATGTTTCCAAACCGACGGCTTCTATGCCTTGCTGGATATAGCTCAACTCTGCGCCAATCCAAGTGGTGACGAATGCTACGGCAACGACTGGAGCCGATGTGGAATCAACGATGTAGGAAAGTTTTTCGCGCGATATTTTAAGCTTGTCGGCTAGTGGACGCATGGTGTTGCCCACAACCAAGGTGTTTGAATAGTCATCAAAAAACACGCACAAGTCCATCAGGAAAGTCATCAGCTGTCCCGAGCGGGCCGTTTTTGCTTTCTTCGAAAGCCAATTCACCACGCCTTGCATGCCGCCGTTGACGGATATGATTCTTACCATGCCACCGATAAGCAAGGTGAAAACAATGATTTTGACGTGGTCGGCATCGAAAAGGGCGCCAACCATATAGGTGTCAGCCACCCGCAAGGTGCCGTCCAGCAAGGCTTCGGCAGGTCCTTGACCCGTATAAAGCGCCATGATGAAGGTGCCTGTGAGGATGCCAAGAAACAGCGAAGAAAACACTTCTTTCAGAATAAGCGCCATGATGATGGCCACTAAGGGCGGCAATATGGATAGCCATAAGGGCATAACCCCGCATACAGGACCTAAGACATAAAGCAAAACGAATCCAATGGTCAATAGGGCAAATATGCTGATAAACACTGCTTTCTTTTTCATTGTGATGAATATTTGTGGCAAAAATAGGCATTATTTTGGCAAAATGTTCTAGATTCGGATAATTGGTATTAAATTTGCAAGTCCATTTGATGTCTTTTTTTTGAAGCAAATTGTATAACCATTTAATTTAACCCTATGAAAAAGTATTTGATTTTAGCCTTAAGTATCATCGCTTTGGCTGTGAGCAGTTGCTCAAAACCCGATCCGGAAAACATGCAGTTCCTTGGCAATTATTCTGGGAAACTGGTCTCCCGGACCACAATCACTTTCTTTACCGAACACGAAAGTGATGTCAGTGACATGAATCTGACCATGAACTTGGTGGCTGGCAGCCAAGACAATCAGGTTGTTGCAAATTGTGTGGCTTATGGACAGAATTTTTCAATGAATGGCACCATCAGTGAAAACAAAATCGTTTTCGATCCTGCAACCATCGATGTCGCTTTGACAGATTTTATCAGCATAGATCTTCCAATCATCAATACGCTTGATGCTTCTGTCAACATCACATTCAATTATTCCGCCACGTTAATGCACGATAATCTGTTGAATGTGGATTACCTCTATCTTGACGGAACGACCGCCGGAAACATTACAGCTCAGGCTTTGGGTATTCCTGTGACATTTCCGTTGAATGGCACTTCTGTCGGTCGCATCAACAAAGTTGGATAAACTTTATTTATTAACTTAATATCAAGCAACTATGAAGAAATTATTCATTATCGCAATGTGCCTTGTTTCATTAGGCCTTGCTTCCTGCAACAAGGAAAAAGAAAACGAAAAATTCATCGGTAACTACGCTGGCGCAATCTCTGGCGATGCTGTCATGACTACACCTCTTATGGAAGAACCTTTTGTGTTGGAAGACCAAGGTTTTGATGTTTCGCTGCTGCTCACCGCTGGTGGCCAGGATGATGAAGTGGTCGCAAGCGTCGATCTCGATGGTGAAATTTTCAGCGTCAAAGGATTGTGCAATGGCACTCATGTCGATTTCGACCCTTTCAGTCAAAATGTTGTTGTTGAAGGTCAAGACATGAACTTCCTCGTCAATCTGAAAGGTGACCTGAATGGTAACAACTTGGATGTCGTCGGCAATGTCAAAGCCGAAGGCACTATTACTCTGGAAGAACTCCCTTTCCCGATTCCTGTTGTCGTCACCGCTGATATGACTGGCACTTTGATCAAACAGTAAGTTAGGTCAACGCAATAGAAAACGAGGACGACAATTTGCCGTCCTCGTTTTCTTATTTGTGGTTTAGTGAAGTCAATACAGACTGATGTCAATATCCATTGTCTCAGAATTTGACTGACGCGGCAAACAAATCATTTCTGGTTGTCGCAACGCTGTCCCTCGTATTGCTGCACTTCATCATACTTGTAAACCAGTTCGATGCCCACTTGCCTGAACATCTCTTCGGTTTCTGCGCCATCATGGTATTTGCGTTCACAAACCACTCTGACGATGCCGCAGTTGATGATGAGCATGGCGCAGGTGCGGCAAGGTGTCATGCGGCAATACAAAGTGCTGCCATCCAAAGCGATGCCACGGCGTGCAGCCTGACAAATGGCGTTCTGCTCGGCGTGGACGGTGCGCACGCAGTGCTGGGTGATAGTGCCGTCTTCGTGAATGGTCTTGCGGAACAAATGCCCGACTTCGTCGCAATGGGGGAGACCTTTTGGCGACCCTACATATCCGGTGACCAAAATCTGCTTGTCCTTAACGATGACGCAGCCGCTACGGCCACGGTTGCAGGTGGCGCGTTCCGAAACGGTGTCGGCCAAATTCAGGAAATAATCATCCCAACTGGGACGGATGTGCTGTTCTTCCATTATTTTTCGATTTTTTGAATGACTTTTTCTACTTCAGCATAAAGTTCTTCCATTGTGCCGTTATTTTGGAAAACGTAATCGGCGGCTTTGATGCAAGCGCCAAGATTCTGCTTGTTCGGGTCGGTGTTGCTCATCTCGCGTTCTTCGTTCATCTTGAAAGTTTCGAAACTGACGTGGTCGGTCTCGGAGCCGCGCAAGTAAATGCGGTCGTACCTGATTTTCTGGTCGGCATCGACGGCAAAAAGATAAAATTCACCTTTTTGTCGGAGCGATTGTATTTCGCCAGGCGTGCGGATGCTTTCAATCACAGCGTTTTGCCCTTCTTCGACGGCACGCAGATACAGTTGGTCGGTGATGTAGCTCGGACTGTGTGAAGCGCGCAAGTCGTTAGCGACTGCAGTTAAAGTGTCACGGTTGACTTCCATGCCACGGCGCGTGATTTCCTCGGCAATGTAAGCACGGACAGAATAATGCTTGAAGCCTTTGTTTTTCAGCAGATAATCGACGATGGTGCCTTTGCCGGCGCCCAAAGTTCCCGTAATTCCTATTACTATCATTTTCTTGTGTCCTGATTCTTTCTTGATGTTATGTACCCATTTGTGAACTTCGACGGGCTCGAAGGCATCGATGCGTTCAAAGAGTTCTTTCGGGTCGCTGCTGACGATGATATTGTTGAGATGCTCGCTTCTGACGAAACCTTCATCAACGGCGTGTTGCATCCAAGCCAGCAGGTGGTCGTAATAACCGTTGACATTGAAAAGGGCTACTGGTTTGTCGAAGACGCGCAACTGACTCAGCACGATGGCTTCAAACAGCTCATCCATGGTGCCGAAACCGCCTGGCATGGCAACGAAAGCATCTGCTTTTTCTTCCAGAATCGCCTTCCGCTCGGCCATTGAGTCGACCAGAATCATTTCGTCAATGTCGTTGCGGCCAACGCCCATGTTGTTGAGTTTGTGCGTGATGGTGCCCGAAACTTTGCAATGGTTTTCCTGCATTGTATCGGCAATGATTTTCATTAGGCCAACGTTGCCGGCTCCGTAGTAAAGTTCGCAAGCGTTGTCGGCCATAGCCTGACCCAATTCGGCGGCCTTCTCCTTGTAAACGGCATCGAACCCCATGCTGCTGCCGCAAAAGATGCAAATCTTGTTTCTTTTCATCGTTCAAATTTTTGCAAAAGTAGGTAAAAATCTTTCAGTTTCTCAGAAAGTGCTTTTGAATTATTGAATGTTACCTGATTTCTGCTTTCAAAATGCCGTTTAGATTTTCAATTTTGGTTAATGTGCATAATGCAAAAAAAGAGGATGACAGTTGCCATCCTCTTTTGTGGTTTTAATTAGTGCCATTAAGCATATGGACTCACGTCCTTATGGTTGGTCAGGACCGATAATCGTGTTGTCGGTTATAGTGATTTCAGTAACGTTGTCTTCTGACAGATAGAAAACCTGCTGGACCCACTTGCCAAAATCTTGGAGATACACTTTTACTTTTACTGCGTTTGGATCTGCAATATACAGGGAACTTGCGCCTGACGAAACATTGCAGGTGTTTTGCTTAATGGCTTCGCTAAGGGAGTTGTACTCATGCAAAAAAACTGTATATGTGCCTGCGTCTGTGCTTGCACTAACATTCCAGTTCAATCTGTACATTTTGTCTTTCGGTTGTTCTTCCTTCTTGCATGACGAGAACGCCAAAACTACTAAAAGGAGCGAGAAGACATAGAGTAAGTGTTTGCCTTTTTTTACCATAGTCTGAAATTTTTAATTGTTAATACTTTTAGTTATTAGATGTTTATTACAAAATTAAAATAATATGTTGCAAATATATGTGTTTCAAAATTTGAAATTCTAAAGTATAATATCTGAAATAGATTGTATTTGCACTCCAAAATGGATAGTTACCGAATATCCTCAAAGAAATTGTAATCCAAAATCACGGAGATGCGCCATAGCAAGGCAATGTCGATGGAGCTTTTCTGAAAGATTTTGTGAAGGTTGTTGGTGGTGCATGGAA
>CALGBV010000432.1 GCA_937884015.1 uncultured Bacteroidales bacterium | reverse complement strand
GGGGCGTTTGCGGAAACAAGTTTTCCCAATCTTTGCGGCAATGAAACTGAAACATCTCTTATTGTTTCTTGCCAAGTGAAATTACGCCAACTTCCCAAGTGAAAACGCGCCAAGTTCCCAAGCAAAAACGCGCCAAGTTCCCAAATTTTGCTTTTTATGCTTGTTTATCTTTTTTTTCTTCCCAAACTCTTTTCATTTTCATTTGTTAATGTGAAAGGTTTTACCTATCTTTGCACCCAAATTATCTGAAATAAATAACAAAAGACATAAACTGTAAGTTATGCAAAATAAATTGCAAGAATTGACCGACAAGCTTTACAACGAAGGTTTGTCGAAGGGAAAACAGGATGGCGAGGAACTGCTGCAAAAGGCTAAGGCCGAATCGGAAAGCATCATCGCGCAGGCCAAGGCTGAAGCCGAGCGCATCGTGGCTCAGGCGCAGAAAGAGGCCGAAGAACTGAAAACCAAGGTTGCTGCCGATGTGAAGATGGCCGCCGTGCAGAGCATCAGCGTCACCAAGCAGGAAATGGAAAAGATGGTCGTCGCCAAGATGACCAATAAGGCCGTTGCGCAAAATCTCGATAATGTGGAGTTCGTCAAGGAAATGATGAAATCCATTGTGAGTGCATTCAATGCCAACAACGCTTCGCCTGTGGCTTTGGACTTCATCATGCCTGAAGCCTTGAAGGGCAAGGTCGAGGATTTCGTCAGTAAGGAAATCGGCCAGCAGTTTGCCGCTCCGGTCAACGTGAGCTTCTCAAAGAAAATGAACGGCGGTTTCAAGGTGGCGCCTCAGGGCAGTGGCTATGTGCTGCAATTCACCGATGAAGAGTTCCAGAACCTCATTGCCAATTACCTCCGTCCGGCAACCAAGAAAATCCTCTTCGGATAATGAATAATTATGTCTATATAGTGGCGGGTTTGCCCGAGCTTGTGGTCAGTTACGAAGGCTCCAATTTCGACTATGCCGAAGTCAAGGCTCAGATTTTGGAGTTGCTGTCGGACACGGACCAGCAGCTGGTGGCATTGCTCGAAGAAGGCTTCGATGAAAACACGCTTTGCGCCGAGTTTTATGAAAAGGCGGCAAAAAGCAAGAATGAGTTCATCCGCTCCTATTTCGATTTCGATGCCCGCCTGCGCAACATGAAGGTGAACTACCTCGCCAAGCGTCTCGGTAAGAACGGCGACGACTATCATGTGGAACTGCCCGAAACCGATTTCGAGGAAGAGGCGCAGATTCGGGCCATCCTCGAAAACACCGATTTCGTGGCTCGCGAACAGCAGATGGACGAACTGAAATGGGAAAAGGCGAGCGACATTGCCCGCTTGGACTATTTCAACATGAACACCATTCTCGCTTTCCTCGTCAAGGCCAAGGCTGTGCAGCGTTGGGCCGAACTCGATCTGAAGAAGGGCGAGGAGATGTTCCAGAAACTTGTCACCGAGGTGCGTGGCACTTTCGAGGGCGTGAAAT
>CALGBV010000431.1 GCA_937884015.1 uncultured Bacteroidales bacterium | reverse complement strand
TGTCCGATAGTTTGAAAATCGAGTTTCATGCAGATCAAACTATGTCCGATAGTTTAAAAATCGAGTTTCATGCAGATCAAACTATGTCCGATAGTTTGAAAATCGAGTTTCATGCAGATCAAACTATGTCCGATAGTTTGAAAATCGAGTTGCATGTAAAACAACTAAGGTACCATAGTGAAAAAATCGAGTTGAGCCTACTTGAAGGCATATTTCTCAGAGAGATGCGATATCTGTTATCCCATACGTAGTGTGGGGCATGCGCATAACCCTATTATCCTTGCTTCCGTCGCCCCTTCGACAGGTCCCTTCGACAGGTCCCTTCGACAGGCTCAGGGAGCACAGGGAGCTGACTGAAACGGGCAAATAATCGATGAATGATTAATGGCCCGATTAATGGTCATTAATGTTCAAAAAATGAGATTTCATTCATTTGCGTTTGTCTTTATTTTGTTCGGATACAACTGATAGCGCAAAATCCTTTGATTTCTGTTGTTTTTACTGGTTTTTTCAGCATTATGTTTCATTATTATTCCTATTTTTGCACCTTGATAATTGTGCGCGTGTGTAACGCGTGAAAAAGCGAACTGTGAAATCATGTAAAAATGATGTATAAACAACTCAATTTTTTAATTAACTTATTTATTAACAAAACATTTCTAACTATGAGAAAGTTTTTAGTTAGCTTGCTGTTGATGGCTCTTATGATACCATTCGCAGCAAAGGCCGATGTCATCATCGGCGATGGTACGAACTCGAGCAATTCAGTTCCGTTCGATGCGTACTATTACAACTCATGGCAGGAGTCAGTCTATCTTGCAGAAGAGATTGGCGGGCCATGCGTTATCAACTCAATCGCATGGTATTGCGATTATGCTTCATCGGTCAATTGCACCGATTTGCGTATTTACATGGGTGAGGTTGAAAAAGAAGGCTTCGCTTCCGACTCTAACGAGTGGACGCCAGCCGAAGACCTCGTCATGGTTTATTCACATTCCGTAACGATTGGCGCTTCCACCGGTTGGCAAGTGTTCACTTTGGACACTCCTTTCTACTACGATGGCAACGACAATCTCGCTATTGCGGTGGGAAGAAAGTCTTCTGGCTATTCTTCATCACAGTTATGGCGTTATACTTATCATGTGGCCCGCACCAACACGAGACATGATGACAGCGATCAAAGCGTTGCCCAGCATCCTGGTCTCATTGATGGTTCAACCACTGGTAAGGTTCCGAACATCAAGCTCGGCACTGCAGCTTACAACCCAACAGGTTGCATTAAGCCTATCTCGGCCATGCAGACCCGTGGCACCGTTAGCTCAGCCACCATTTCTTGGGTTCCTTTCCAAGGCACTAACAACTTCGATGTGTACGTTTCATTGGACGGCACCGTTCCGGGCAGAAACACTACCCCTACGGCTTCCAACGTTACTGGTACAACCTACACCTTCTACAACCTGAACCCATCGAGCGGCTACATGGCCTACGTCCGTGCAAGCCAGAATGGTCAGCACAGCGCATGGCGTAGCGTTTCTGTCGCTACCCGTCTTGACATTGCTGGTGAAGGTACAGCTCTGAACCCTTACATGCTCAGAACGGTTGAAGACCTGAATACTTTGGATGCTGCCGTTACGGCAAACTATCCTACCCAAGGCAAGCACTTCCTGCTGCTGAACGACATCGACGGACTGGCAAGCCCAATCGGTGACACCGACCATTGGTTCCAAGGCGAATTCGATGGTAATGGCAAGACCCTCAACGTCGACATCGTTTCATACGATCAGAACACGGGCGTCTTCACCAAACTCGGACCAGGCGCTTACATCCACGACCTCACAGTGACTGGTTCACTGAAGGGTTATGCCAAAAATACAGGTGGTATCGTCGGTGATGTTGATGCAACCGAGACCTTCGATTTCTCACCTATCATCATCGATAACTGCGTGTGCAACCTGAGTACACTCATTGGTGGTAGTACGTACACTGGTGGCATCTTGGGTTGTCAGGATGCCGGTAGCGGTGTCGAACACATCATTCACACTCCAATCATTGTTTCCAACTGCGTCAACTACGCATACGTCAATGCAGCTGGTTACAATTATGCTGGTGGTATCGTCGGCCAACTCGGTGGCCGTGGCGAAATCCACAACTGCGTCAATTATGGTGCTGTCAACGGTAAAAACTATGTAGGTGGTATCACAGGTTACACCCGCTACTACGGTGTTGTTACCAACTGCGGCAACCATGGTGCCATTACTGGTACTGGTACTACTGGTAGAATTGCTGGTGTAGTCGGCTGGCAGAGAGGCGGTATGACCAACAACTGCTACAATGTCGGTGACGTTACTGGTCCTGCACGCTGCGGCGGTGTCTGCGGTCATGTCCAGGCTGATAACACGACTGACGCATACGTCACGCTGTGCAACAACTACAATGCCGGCACCGTCAGCGGTCAGGCTGCCCTTTTCGGTGAAGTCGCCATCGCTGATGCCAGCGGCATTTATACCGAAGCCAACTACTACAAGGCTGGCTCACACAGCACACCATACGTCAGCACAGGCACCTACGGCTTTGCTAGCTATGCCAACTATCTGACAAGCTTCACACAGGACGAAGCAACCTGCACTTTGGCTGCTGCCGGCTTCGGTGGTTCAACCAACCTGCTCACCGCTCTGAACGCTTGGAGAGACCAAGATGCTGATGCTTACAACATGTGGTAT